>CAOJXM010000149.1 GCA_948465625.1 uncultured Clostridium sp.
GATTGTAGATAAAGGTTAAAAGAGAGGTAGTTTATTCTACCTCTCTCATTTGCTTAATCATTAAATCTGCAAACACTCCATATCCCATCTCTGGATTATTCACCAATACATGCGTTAATGCTCCTATTACTTTTCCATTTTGTATAATCGGACTTCCACTCATTCCTTGTATAATACCTCCTGTTTTTTCAATTAACTCTTTATCCGTTACCTTAATTAACATACTCTTATTATTTTGATTATTGTTTTTATATATTTTTTCAACTTCTACACTATATTCTTTCTTTTGGTTATTCTCTAAGGTACATATAATTTTAGCAGGTCCTGTCTGAATTTCATCTCTAGTTGCTACTTCCATGGCATCTTGTATATTAATATTTAAAACAGTAGTATTGTTTAATTTTCCATAAATCCCAAATTCTGTATTTTTATCAATCTGCCCTATATTCATTTGGTTTTCAATAGACCCTTGTATTTTACCTGGATTTCCCTTGGTTCCTTTGGTAATAGACATAATTTTAGTGGTAACAAAATCTCCTTTTGCAATTTCTAATAATTGATTGGTATCAATATCTAAAATGCCATGTCCTAAAGCTGCAAAAGACTTGGTTTGTGGGTCATAAAAACTAACCGTTCCTACTCCTGCTGCTGCATCTCTTACCCATAACCCTAGTTTATATTCTTTCTGTGCTGTTTCAACTGGTATCATGCTAGTTTGTTTCTTCTCTCCCTCTCTTACATATTCAATTTGTAATTGTTTTCCTTTTGAATTGTTTACTGTTTCTACCAAATCAGCTGTACAAGTAATTGCTTTTTCTCCTATGTTTACAATCATATCCCCTTCTTCGATGCCACTATTTTCATATGGCTTTTTTCCCTCTATTTCTGACATGCCAACCACTAACACCCCATTGGTATATAGCTTTAAGCCTATTGCATTTCCTAGTGGTACTACCGATGTTTTAGGAATAACATTGACACTAATGTTTTTTAAAGGAATACTTCCAAACAAATTTAACTTATAGTCTAATCGCCCAACCGTTTGAATTCCATCTTCTAAATGGGCAGATGCCTGCAGTGTTTCTATATTTAAGCCTAAAACTGTTCTAACATTGTATTTTTCTCCTTGAAATAAGATAATACTATCTGGTAAATTGGTAATATTAACAATATACATTAATAAAATCAATAAGAAACTAATTATAAATACTTTTTTTATAGTTTTCTTCATTTCTTTTCTCCTATAAAATAATTTATAATTAGTTTCTCCACTTTTTCAATTTTTAAACAATTTTTATCTAATTGGAATAAACATCATCATAGTAAAAACTGGTTGCTTTGTATAGATTATACTTTTCTCTTGCCAATGCATAATAATATTTTTGCAATTTATTGGCATCTAAATTTTTTAAATCAATTTCTCGATTCAAAGAACTTACAATACAGTAATAGCAAGCCAATTCTGTATGTTTATAATAAAACTCACTTTCTTTTACTTTATTTCGAATTCTTCTAAAATCAGCTGCTCGATATCCTGCCACTATCTTGTTACTATCTAAATGCTCACAATGAATTCTGTGATACCTATCTCCATCGGTATAATAAATTTCGTTTGGCGAAATATATTGTTTGTTATTCGTACTCGTTACAATCGCATAACTGTTGTATACTCTAGTTCCTACTTGAATTCCTTGCATAAAAGTAATCATATTAACACCTGTTAGCATTTTTTCCCAATCTTCATCGGATAATTTTGGTAAAGCAAAACTAGCCGTTGTTCCTAATGCTTGTGAATTTTGGTCATACCTTGCAATGGCAGTATTTAAGTTGTCTTGAATTGCCATTTTCATAATATCTCTTTTGTGTTGATTAAACGCAGAATACAAATCTTCTTCTTTATTATTATCATCTAATCTTAATACTTTATGATTGTTTCCATCATATTCCAAATAGGCATCTTTATAATACGTACCATCGGCTCTCATTGCATTTGCTGGTATTACAATATCTTGTATTTTCATCTCTTCTAGTAACCATTTGGTAAATTCATACGATTCTTGATAATACTTTTTAGCACTTTCATTGTTATACGAAACACCTTGGTGAATCTCTCCTTCTGTGTCCAAAGTTTGCTCATATAGGTTTTCTGTTAATGTTGTATTAATCATTCCATAAGGTGTTTGATAAGAAACAATCTTACCATTTTCCACTTTCGCTTTGGATAAATCCATTAAATAGCCAGACCTTGCCACATAACCTTTTCCTGCTACGTTTCCATAGACTGAAATATAATTATCTAAAGAATAAGCTACTACGATATCAGAACTTCCTGTAACATATCTTGCTGTATAATTTACATATGGTTTTAAGATATGGCGAAACCATTCCTCTTGACCATCGTAATCATAATCTGGTGCATAAATATAAAAGCCATCATACATGGTAAATACCATAGCTGGTATGTATGGCAAAATATACTCTGCCCCTGCGGTTCCATAGCCTAATCCAGTCGACAAACTGTTGGAAAACACATTAATGGCAGCTTTAATATCTCGTCTTACCGAGTCTGCATTTGCTGAATACACATTATTTTGCGTATTGGTTTGAAATGCAACCACTGCATCATGTGTTGCATCCAATAATTTTGTATCATACATTCTTTGTAAATTTGCTGTGTCAATTTGTGTGGTAATATATCCTGACAAAATCAACATAACGGGTATTACGATGATACAAAAGATAACCGTTAAATTTTGTAACTTCATTTGTCCTCACCCTTACTATTAGGCTCTATTTTTCACTTCCGTTTGCCATTACAACTCCAGTATGTTGTCCTGCTACTTTATAGGTATCATTTCCACTAATGCTATAAAAAAAGTTCTTTAACATTTGTGAAATGGTAGTATTTGTATTTTCTACTGTTACATAAATCATGTCTCCGTCTTTTAAGTTAATTACACCACTTGGAGATTGCTCCATTTTTTCTAAAATTTGTGAAGTATATTCTGAATAATAGATATTTTCTCCTATTTTTGTTTGGTTTGCGGTTGCTGTTTTCTTTCCTGGGTTTTCGTCTAATACTTTAATTTCCACTTGTACATCATAACTATTTCCTGTTGAAGATATTTTTTGGATAAAATCATCATAATTTTTTTGTGTTACCTTTCCTGTTGTTCGTACATTATCTACAAACTCAACTGTGGCTGTTTGTACTTTTAGTTGTGATATATCATCTGTTCTTTCTGATATTGACATTAGTGGAAATACAAACATTAATACAGCAGCTAAAAAAATTGCTACAATTGTAATTACAGTGTCTCCCATTTTCATTCCTCCCTTATATTATTGCATAATATATATAATTTCTAATTTATAATTTCCTTTTATGGTTTCTAAACTATTGTTACCATCGGTTACGGTTTCTCCACTCGTTTGTACTTCTATAAATTTTTCTATAAATTTTCTGTCTTTGTATTGCATTAAATTCTTTCCTTTGTAGATTATATTATTTCTTACGTATTCGGCTCCTGACATATCACAATTAATTCTTTTGATAATTTCAGTATCTGACCTTCCTGCCCATGGTGCTGCATTTATCTTTTTGTTGTTGGTCATGGTTTTTCCTTCTCTTGTTACCGCATACAAGTCATTTAAGTCTTCTACTGTAACATAACGCATTTTTTCTAATCTTGTTTTTACTTCTTCATATTGGGTAATTGCTTCTTCATCT
>CAOJXM010000150.1 GCA_948465625.1 uncultured Clostridium sp.
TGGATTGACTTTAAAAGTCAATCTTTTTTCATATATTATGGAGGTGTTTTATATAAAACAAGAATTACCAATCAATGAGCAAATTCGTATGCCACAAGTTCAAGTAATTGATGAACAAGGACAAAAATTAGGAATGATGAGTTCAAGAGAGGCAGTAGAAAAAGCCTACGAAAAAAACTTAGACTTAGTATTAGTTGCACCAAATGGAAATCCACCAGTTTGCAAAATCATGAACTATGGAAAATACAAATTTGAGCAATCCAAAAAAGAAAAAGAAGCAAAGAAAAAACAAAAAACATTTGAATTGAAGGAACTTAGGATTACCCCAAATACAGAGGATCATGACTTTAATTTTAAAGCGAAAAATGCAAGAAAATTCATCGAAGATGGTTGCAAAGTTAAAATTACAGTTAGATTTAGAGGAAGAGAATTAAACTATGTAAAACAAGGGGAAGCAATTTTAAATAAATTTATCGAGAATTTATCGGATATTGCAACACCAGAAAAGAAACCAGTATTAGAAGGTAAAAACATGTTTATTATAATGGCTAAAAAAGCTGAAAAATAATATAAATAAAAAAAGAAGGGAGTTTGGATATTATGCCAAAATTAAAAACAAATAAAGCTGCTAAAAAAAGATATAGTTATACAGCTACCAACAAAGTAAAAAGAACAAAATCAAACAGAAGACACCTTTTAGCACATAGAACAACAAAACAAAAAAGACAATTAAGAGCACAAAGAGGATATGCAGATAAAACTTGTGAAGCAGGAATTAAAAAATTATTACCATATGGTAACTAAAATGAATAGAAATGGAAGAAGGAGTGAAATAAATGGCAAGAGTAAAAAGTGCAATCATTACAAGAAAAAAACATAAAAAAGTTTTAAAACAAGCAAAAGGATATTATGGTGCAAAACACTATAGATTTAGAATGGCTAGACAAGCTGTTATGAAATCTGGAATGTATGCATATATTGGAAGAAAAGACAAAAAGAGCAACTTTAGAAAATTATGGATTACCAGAATTAATGCAGCAGCTAGAATGAATGGTTTAACATACAGCAGACTAATTGCAGGATTAAAAAAAGCAAATGTTACCATTAACAGAAAAATGCTTGCAGAAATCGCTGTATCAGATGCAACAGCATTTGCTAAAATTGCAGAAATTGCAAAAAATGCGTAATAAAATAGTAGAGATAAGTACTTATATAATTTTGTATGAGTACTTATTTTTGATTATAGTATAACAAAAAAGTAGCAAATAAGGTAAAAAAATAAGGGGGAATATATATGGAAAAACAGACGCGTGAAAGCATTGACACTGTAGAGAGGGATTCTTTAGAAGCTAGAAAGACAAAGTTAGTAACAGAAAAGATAAAGAAAACTTATAAAAATTTAGAATCTTTTTTTATTTATACAATGCTATTTACAGGAATAGCTTTGTTTCTTATTATGATTTTCAAGAAATATGGTAAAAGTTTTATTTGGAATGGGGATGGTTTAGAACAACATATTATAAATTTGCGACATTTTAGAATGTTAATAGTCAATTTCATAAGAAATGGTAGCTTTTCTACTTTTTCTTGGAATGTTGGATTAGGAATAGATTTGTTTGGAAATTTTGCTTATTATGTTTTTGGAGATTTCTTTTCTTATCTTTCAGTATTAGTTTCAACTTCAAAGGTAGAAATTCTATATAGCTTTTTAGTCATTGTAAGAATGTATTGTGTAGGAATTGCATTTTTGTGTTATTGTAAATACAAGAAAATGAGTACATTTTCTTCTGTGATAGGAGCTTTAATGTATACATTCTGCTCTTTTGTATTATTTGCAGCAGTAAGACATCCTTATTTTACAAATGCAATTATCATTTTTCCATTGGTTATGCTGGGAATGGAAAAAATTGTAATAGAAAACAAATCCATATTTTATACAATTGTGATAGCAATTACATTTGTCATGAATTTTTATTTTGCATATATGATTGCAGCAATTATTGCTATTTATGGAATGATTTTAACCATTTATACCTATCGAAAAGAAGGAATGAAAAAGATTATTGCAGTACTCTTAAAAGTGCTATTATATAGTATTTTAGGAATTATGATATCAGCAGTTATATTACTACCAACAGGTATGGAATTTTTGAGTTCGGAAAGAACAGCAAATAATGGCATATATCCATATAACATTTATTATTATAGAAATTTTATAAAGAGTATATTGGATGTAAATGGTGTTGGATATTGGTTGTATTGGGGAGTACAATCCATTGTTTTAATTTCATTGCCAATATTTATGAGAAGAAGAAAAGAAAATTACCCAATGTTTTGCTTAATGATTATTTTAATGATACCCTTACTATTTTCGCCAATAGGTTCAATGTTGGATGGTTTTAATTATCCTAATAATAGATGGACCTTTGTAATGTCCTTCATATTCGCATATACAACGGTTATGCTACTTAATGATATAAGAATTGAGAAAAAGGATTTAAAGGCAATTGCTATCTTTGTTTTGTTGTATTTAGGATTAAATACCATATTTAATGTTAATTTAAAATTTTATGAGGAAGTTCAAATAGCAATCGGAATCGCTATTTTACTATTTATGGTAAATAAGGAAAAACTACGATTGCATAAAATATGGATTGGCTTAACATTTGTGATAGGAATATTGTTTTTTATAAATAATATGTACAGTATTTCAGGAAGAAATTATGCGTCAGAGTTTGTAAAAAATAATGATTTAGAAAAGGCAATTTCAACTTCACGATATGGAATAGAAGATTTTAACAGTGTACTTCAATACATCAAAAAAGAAGATGAAGGATTTTATCGAATTAGTAAGTTTCCTTATAAGTTTGAGAATGTATCAGTATTAAAGAATTATAATGCTTTAGGAGGATATTATTCAATTATACCAAATACGAATGAAAAATTATGCAAGGATTTAAAAAATGTACAATATGACTTAAATCATGGGGTAAGGGAATTTGATTATAGAACTAAAATTACGACACTTTTAGGAGTTAAATATCAAATTAAAAATGGAAATAATAGTATGCCATATGGGTATTCACTGATGAAGGATTATAAAGGAAAATCACAAATCTACCAAAATGATTATGCTTTACCATTTGGCGTCTTATATACAAAATATATTTCAGAGGAAGAATATGAGACATTAAGTCCTTTAGAAAAGGAAAGTAGTTTATTAAAAAGCACTGTACTAAAAGAAAAAGATATACAAGATAGGTCGTTAACGCATAGCCAAAAGATAGATTACAGTAAAACAATAAAAGAAATACCATATCAATTAAAAGACGATAACCATATTGTTTTAGAAGATAAAATTACAGTGAAGAATACTAAGAATAATATAATTAAATTGAATATGGAAGAAGTAAAAAATAGTGAAATTTATGTTGCAATAGAAGGAATTGACTATAGAGCATTTACAAAAGAAGAATTGATAAAACTAGAAACAAATGAGAAATCAAGTAAATTTGAAATAGAAAAGGTAAAAGAAAATTATAAATGGTATCAGCCAACTTATAACTATACCATTACCACTAAGTTGAAAAATGTGACAAAAGCAAGAACAGTACAAGATTATGTAACTTCACCTTATTATATAAAAGAAGACAAAATGTGTCAATGATTTTGGAAAATGTCCCAAAAATTTTTAAACATTAGCCCTAAAAA
>CAOJXM010000151.1 GCA_948465625.1 uncultured Clostridium sp.
TTACTGCAGGAGTTCATCGAGTCAGAGCAAACCAAATTTTCTCGCATTTTTTATAAGAAAAATGCGGAGCGTTTAGCTCATCGGTTCCCTAATTTAAGCTTTGAGGATTTGGGAGATACAAAAAAATGCTGGCCAGGACAGCATCTGTATTTCATCACAAAAAAATAGTATCAATTATTGAAACTTATTAACCGCAGCAGGCAAGGGTGTTCGTTGAACACCCTCTTTTATTGTATATAGGAAAGCTTTGCAACACTCCGCATAGATGCGTCCCAAATGGTCCAATTGGGACCAAAAAGAACCGTCCCTAATGGTCCAATTTTTCTAGTTCTTTTATCTTATCACGTAATTCTGCTGCTTGCTCAAATTCCATGTTTTTGGCATGTTTTAGCATTTCGTCTGTTAGTTTGTTTATGATTGCTTCTATATCTTCTTCTTTTTTGATTTCATATTCAGAACTAATCTCTTCTATCAAGGTAGCTTTTATGGTTTCTCTTACTGATTTTTTAATGGTTTTTGGCGTGATACCATGCTTTTTGTTATATTCACTTTGAATTTTTCTTCTTCGGTTGGTTTCAGTTATGGCTTTTTCCATTGATTCTGTTAATTCATCTGCATACATGATGACTTTTCCTTCTGTATTTCTAGCTGCACGTCCTATGGTTTGTATTAAAGAACGTTCCGAACGTAAAAATCCTTCTTTGTCTGCATCTAGTATCGCAACTAAGGAAACTTCTGGTATGTCCAATCCTTCTCTTAATAGGTTAATTCCCACTAATACATCAAATTCACCTATACGTAAATCACGAATGATTTCTAATCTTTCTAATGCTTTAATGTCAGAATGCATATATTTTACTTTTATATCAATTCCTGCTAAATAGGCACTTAAATCTTCTGCCATTTTTTTGGTTAAGGTAGTTACTAAAACTCTTTCTTGTTTTTCAATTCTTTGCCTAATTTGCTCAATTAAATCATCAATTTGATTTTCTACTGGTCGCACTTCAATTTCTGGGTCTAATAAGCCTGTTGGTCGAATAATTTGTTCTACGATATTTTCTTTTGAATGTTCTTTTTCGTAATCTGCTGGTGTGGCACTTACAAATACGACTTGATGAATTTTATTTTCAAATTCGTCAAATTTTAATGGTCGATTGTCTAAAGCAGATGGTAATCTAAAACCATAGTCTACTAATGATTGCTTTCTTGCTCTATCTCCATTATACATTCCTCTTACTTGTGGAATGGTAGCATGGGATTCATCTACTAATAGCAAGAAGTCTTCTGGAAAGTAGTCCATTAAGGTAAATGGCGCACTCCCCGCTTCTCTTCCACTAATATGCCTTGAATAGTTTTCAATTCCTTGGCAAAAACCAGTTTCTCTTAACATTTCGATATCAAAATTGGTTCTTTCTTCTATTCTTTGTGCTTCAATTAGTTTGTTGTTTTCTTTAAAATAGGCAATTCTTTCTTTTAGTTCTTCTTGAATGGTACCAATTGCTCTTTCCATTTTGTCCTTTGATGTAACATAGTGAGAATTAGGAAATATCATAACATGATTTCGAATGGCTATTGTTTTTCCCGTTAGTGGATTAATTTCTGATACCTTTTCAATTTCATCCCCCCATAATTCTACTCGAATAGCTTGCTCTTCTTGGTCTGATGGGTATATTTCAATAATATCTCCTTTTGCTCGAAAGGTTCCTCTTTTAAAGTCTAATTCATTTCTAGCATACTGCATGTTTACTAATTTTCTTAAAATTTCATCACGACTTTGTTTCATTCCTGGTCGCAAAGATACTATCATATTTTCGTAATCAATTGGGTCACCTAACCCATAAATACAAGATACGGATGATATGATAATAACATCTTTTGTTTCAAATAAGGAAGCTGTTGCAGAATGTCTTAGTTTATCAATTTCGTCATTAACGGATGAATCTTTTTCGATATAGGTGTCAGAAGATGCAATATATGCTTCTGGTTGGTAATAGTCAAAATAACTAATAAAATATTCTACCGCAGCATCTGGAAAGAATTCTTTAAATTCGCTATACAATTGCCCTGCTAAAGTTTTGTTATGTGCTAAAACAAGAGTTGGTTTTTGTATGATATTTGCCATAGTAAACGTTTTTCCGTGAACCTGTTACTCCTAATAACGTTTGAAATTTCTTTCCTTCTTCTATTCCCTTACTTAGGATTTCAATTGCCTTTGGTTGGTCACCTGTTGGCTTATATTCTGATACTAATTGAAACATTTCTTCCTCCTTTATGATTGACAAAAACGACACCATCAACATCTAGTATAATTCCTTTAATATCTTTCATTCTTCTTCTCTCTTTCTATTAACTATAATATTTTCCAATATCCATTTTTGTCTGCTCCTATTCTTTCAATAATTCCTTTTTCTTTTAACTTGCTAACATTTCTTTTTACTGTTTTTTCGGAAATTTTCAATTGATTAGCGATTGAAATTTGAGTAACTTTTGGATTTTTCATAATTATTTTCAATATGCTTTTCTCTGTAATATTTAAGTCGGTATTTACAGGGTCATTTTTAGTAATCTCATTTTCTTTTTCATAATTTTTTCTATAAAAAATTATAGTAAAACCCAATTTTTTCTTTTCTAAATTCTACTTTTACTTGATTTTCTGTACATTCTTCATATATTCTTCTTATTCCAGAAGAGTATGTTTCTGTATCATTTGAAGGGTCTTGATATAATCTATGTGCATAGCTATTTATAATAGCTTCTCTTATAGAATCTAGTTAAAACCTTTCCCGCATTTAATAATTTATTGTCTTTTAGCAATCCTAACTTGTTTAAAACCTCTTCTTTATTTGTATATTGAAATGGTATTCTCTTAGCTTTATTTGCTCTTTCTACATAATCCTTCAATATGTCTTCATTAACATCGTCTCCTTCAAACTCTACTAATATGCAATCTTTATCTTCTATTTTTACATTGCTTATCTTTGGATAGATTTTGGGCTCTATTTTATTTGAAATAACTTCTGAAATATATCTTAGTGTTTTTCCACTAACTTCTTGCCCAACTACTGTTCCATCATCTTTTATTCCAAAATATAGTTTTCCATGTCTGTGTTTATTTAATATAGAAGCAATTGATACTATTGCTTCTTTTTATTCACTTGTAGATTTTTTTAATTCTGTTATTTCATCTTCTTGGAATTTGTTGTTCAAACGAAATCACCTTCTTTTCTTTATTTATTATATCAAGATGCTATTTGAAACATTTCTTTCTCGTTTATTGAGTTCTATTCTAACATTTTTTTATCAAAAATACAAGGCATTTACAGCCTTGTACTTTTACTCCTTCCTTATTCGCTCAAAAAATTCATAACTAAATCAGTCAAAATATCCTTTTCCTTTGGATTTGACTCTGCAATCAATAAGGTTAGAGCAGCCAAAGTATTATTATCTATTACTTGTTGATGATTTCGATACAAAATACCATAGTAATTTAAAAAGTAAATAAACAACGTTGCTGCAATTCGCTTATTGCCATCTGCAAACACATGATTTTTTACAATTAAATATAAGAAATTAGCTGCTTTTTCCTCTGTACTTTTATATACTTCTTCACTTGCAAAGGTCTGATAAATATTTCCTATAATTGATTTTAATCCTTCTTCCCTTTCTACCGCAAATAATGTGCTTTCTTCT
>CAOJXM010000152.1 GCA_948465625.1 uncultured Clostridium sp.
TCAATTTGATTATCTTCTACCATAATCTTTCCTCCTTTTAAATTACTTTTAAACAAAAACTAATTTTACTTTTTTCTTATCTGGAATAATTCTTTTTACATACACTCTGGCTCTTTGCCCATATTCTAAATTTTCTTTATAGTCTGCTAACCCTACTAAGTTTGGTTTTAGCTCTATAAATATTCCATTTTTACTTTTTTCCATTTCTCTAACAATACCAGTTACTACATCCCCTTCTGCAAATTCTTTTATGTTGTCTTCCCAAGTTCCTAATAATTCTTTATAAGTTAGTAGAAAACGATTTTGCCTTTTATCAATTGATTTTATCATAACCTCTATTTTTTGCCCAATTTTAAAACGATCTGCAGGTGTTTTAATTCTAGCAATGGAAATGTCCTCTATATGCAATAGTCCTACAACTCCTCCACCAATTTCTACAAATGCACCATAAGGACGTATATTTCGTACAATACCATGCACAATCATTCCTTCTTTTAAGTCATTTTTTACCCAGTTCATAGCTTCTTGTCCTACTTGTTTTCTAGACAATACCACATAATCTTCTTTCGAAATGTCTTTTACTTTAAATTGCACAACTTTATTTACTTTATTCATACAAATATTGGGGTTAGGAAATCCCATTTCGTCTATATTAATGGCTTCTACTTCTGCTCGTGGAATAATCCCTTTTTGGTTATTTCCTAAGTCCACATATAGATTATAGTTTGCATCACACTTTGTTACAAATCCTTGCATAATAGCACCTGTTGTTAATGCTTCCTTTAAATATTGTGGTGTAATGGGATTGGCAAATTCTGTTTGCCACCCTTCTGGTATAAATTTTGGTTCTATCATCTGTTCTTCACCTATCTTTAGTTTTCTCTTACCATTATATCTATCTTTTTGCTGATTGTAAACTATTTTTTAGATATTTTTTACTTTATTATATTTTCCACTTCATTTTTCTTTAAATAACGCCATTGTCCGATTTTTAAATCTTTTACATTAAGAAATCCAATTTTACTTCGATGAAGTGCCATTACGCTTTTTCCAATTGCTTCACACATTTTTCGTACTTGTCTGTTTTTGCCTTCGTGTATTGTAATTTCTACTCTAGAAATATTTTTTTCTAAATCTATTTTTAGTATTTTTACTTTGGCTGGTCTTGTTTTATACTCTTCTATTTGCACACCTTGTTGTAATTGTTCTACTTCTTCTTGTGTAATTTTTCCCTTTATGGTTGCTACATAAGTCTTTTCGATTTCGTGTTTTGGGTGTGTTACTTGATAAACGAAATCCCCATCATTGGTCAAAATTAGTGCTCCTGATGTATACATATCTAGCCTTCCAACTGGTACCACCCTTTCTTTTACCCCTTTTAACAAATCTAATACGGTATCTCTTGCAAATTGGTCTTTTGCTGTTGTTACATAACCAATTGGCTTATTTAACAAAATATAAACCATTTCTTTTTTCTGATTTGGAATGGGTTTGTTATCAAATGTTACTTTATCTGTTTCAGGATTGACTTTCACTCCTAAGTGTGTAACAGTTTTATCATTTACCCTTACTCTTCCTTGTATGATATATTCTTCACATTTTCTTCTTGAGGCAATTCCTCTATCTGCCATATATTTTTGTAATCTAATTTCCTCCACCTATTGTTCTCCTTTTATCTTTTCTAGCACTTCTTCAAAATATTTTGGTAAGGGTGCTTGTAATTTCATTTCTTTTGCTGTAATGGGATGTTTAAATTCTAATTGATAAGCATGTAACATCTGCCCTTCTACTCCAAATGGATTTTTTCCATTGGAATATACAGCGTCTCCTACCAAAGGGTAGCCAATATGGGATAAATGCACACGAATTTGATGTGTTCTTCCTGTTTCAATGTTTACTTGTAATAGGGTATATTTTTCATATCGCTCTAATACTTTAAAGTGAGTAATGGCATTTCTTCCGTTTCTAGACACTGCCATTTTTTTCCTATCTTTTGTACTTCGGTCAATTGGCATATCAATCGTAGCTTCCTTTTCTTTTATCACGCCTCTTGTTAATGCCAGATAAGTCTTTTTTACCTCGTGATTTTTAATTTGCTCACTCATATTAATATGTGCCTTGTCATTTTTGGCTACAATGATTAAACCAGAGGTATCTTTATCTAAACGATGTACAATTCCTGGTCGTATTTCTCCTCCAATGCCAGATAACGAATCTTTACAAATCGCCATAATTGCATTTACCAAGGTTCCATCTGGATTTCCATTTGCAGGATGTACCACCAGTCCTTTTTGCTTGTTTACTACGATAATATCTTTGTCTTCGTATACAATATCCAAAGGAATTTCTTGGGCTTTTAGTTCAATTTCTTTTGCCTCTATTTCTTCGATTGTAATGGTATCTTCTTCTTTTACTTTATAGGAAGGCTTTTGCACCTTACCATTTACAAGTATTTTTTCTTCTTCCATTAATTTTTGTATCATGGTTCTGGATAAGTCTTCGTATTTTTCTGAAATTGCTTTATCTATTCTTAAGTCTTTTAAATCTGCTTTTACAATAAACTGCTTCAAATTTTCTCTCCCTTCTTCTAGTGGTCAAATTTCCCTTTGGTTACATCTTTTGCAAACCATATTTTAAAAAAGTAAATGGGTAAAACTCTCATTCTTACAATTCTACTTGGTTGTAAGATTAATCTCCATAACCATTCCATTCCTATTTTTTGAATGATTTTTGGTGCTCTTTTGATTCTTCCTGCCTCATAATCATACGTTCCCCCTTGTCCTGCTGCCACATCTACTTTAAGTTCTTCTTTATGTTCTGCAATCCATTTTTCTTGTCTTGGTGCTCCTAATGCTACAAATAGTACATTGGGTTGCAATTGATTAATTTCGTCTATAACTGCTCTTTCTTCTTCTTTGGTAAAATAGCCATGGTGAGTTCCTACAATATTTACATTTGGATATTGTTTTTCCAAATTTTCTTTTGCTTTTTGTACAACTTCTGCTTGTCCACCTAATAAATAAATGGTATAACCTTTTTGATTAGATAACTCAATGATTTCTCTAAAATAGGCTTGTCCTGGTATTCTTTCTTTAAACTGTTTGTGTTGTTTTTTTGCTCCCATCATAATCCCTATACTATCTGGGGTTGCTAGTTTTGCTTGTTTTAATAATTCGTAGTATTCTGCATCCTTTTGTGCATACATAATAAACTCCACATTGGGAGCAAATACCATTTGGCAAGATTTATTACTTTGTTGAATTAATTTTTCAGTAATTTCTCCTGCTTCCTTTTTGGTTATATTGTCAATTGGAATTCCTAATATTGTTATGGTATCTCTCATAGTTTAAGGCCTTTCCTTATCATTATTTTTCTTTAATTTAATCAAATCTCGCAGTGTTCTAATAGCTACTGTTGCAATAAAAGCAACCCAACCTACTACAATGTATACATCCGCAAAATTAAACCTTGGAAAATTAATTTGTGGTAATACATTGATATAGTCTACAATAAACCCTAAGGTAATACGGTCCAGAAAATTGCTTAATCCACCAGCAAAAATAAGTAAAAGCATAATCAGCGTTTTGGTATCTATTTCATTTTGTTGCAGATAAATAAATCGAACAATCAAACCAAGCACGATAATATTGGTAATAACAAAAGT
>CAOJXM010000153.1 GCA_948465625.1 uncultured Clostridium sp.
CCCATTGGGGACGGTTCTTTTTGGTCCAATTTGGACCATTTGGGACACTTCTTCCCCTCAAACGAATCTTCTTTTTATTCTTTTACGATTTGCTTAATTGCTTCTGCTCTTTTAATATCTCGTTCATATGAATTTAACGGTTGCCCAAAATATTTTTGCAAATTAGCAGGCCTTGTGTACAATTCTAATTGATTTACTTTTAAATCTGTTATCTCTTTTAGCAAGCCTAAATCTGTTCCCAATCGAACATCTGATATTAATTGTTTGGCTTCTTCAGATGAAATTTTTTTACTATATACTAATACACCAAAGGAACGATAAATCCTGTCTGCCAATTCCACTTCATTTTTTAGCAAATACTTTCTTGCTAATTTCTCTTGCTCCATTATCTTTTCAGTAATCACCTTTAAGTTCTTTCCAATTTCTCCTTCCGAAATCCCCAAAGACTGCTTGTTAGAAATTTGATACATATTTCCTTGTACTTGACTTCCTTCGCCATAAATCCCTCGAATATCCATACCGAAATTACTAATAATATCTAAGATTTTTTGAATATTGCCTGTGCTAGTAAGTGCTGGTAAATGTAACATGACAGATGCCCTTAAACCGGTTCCTACATTACTTGGACATTGTGTTAAAAATCCGTATTTTTCATGATACGAACATTTTAGCAAGCTTTGTAGTTTTTCATCAACTTCAATGGCTAAATTCATTAGATTATCTAACTCTAACCCTGCTCCAAATACTTGCAATCTTAAGTGGTCTTCCTCATTTATCATAATCGCTATGTTTTCTTCCTCATTGATTAAAATGGCTCCTGTTTTCTCTTTTCTTAATGCAAACTCTGGACTCACAATATGCTTTTCTACCAATGCCATTTTTGTAATATCATCCATATCTTTTAACTCTACATATTTTAACCCATATCCTATGTGAGGAGTAATTTCCTTTATTTTATTTTGAATTTCAATTAATTGATTCTCTCTACATTTTGCCACGAAGGGAAAATCTGCCAAATTTCTTGCCAATCGAATTCGTGAACTCATGACTACATCTGAATTCTTTCCACTTTGTAAATACCAATTTACCATTTCTATTCCTCCTCTTGTTTCTTGATTTCGTCTCTAATTTTTGCTGCATCCTCATAACGTTCTTCTTGAATTGCTTGTTTCAAATCTCGTTTTAACTTTTCTAATCGACTTTGATTTTCTACTACTTCTTGTTTTGCATTTGCAATATGTGTTTTACTTGGAAGCCCTTTTCTTCCCACATGTCTATCTCCATTATGCATGTTTTTTAAAATTGCATCAATTTTATCTGCAAATACTTCATAGCAATTTCCACATCCAAATTTACCAGTATTAACAAATTCTTCGAATGTTTCTCCACATTCCTCACATTTTAATTCTTCTACTTGTTTGGTATTTGGTAAAAATGCTCCTGTGTTTACCTCATCTAAAAAATCTGCAAAAAAACTAGATAAATTCATTGGCATATCAAAATCCATATTAAAATTGCTAATTCCCAAATCCTCACTACACTTCTTACACAAGTTCCATTCTTTTTTTACACCATTTATGATTTGTGTATATTTTACATTGGCTTCGTTTTCTCCACAATTCTCACATTTCATTTTTCTTCTCCTCCTCTAATCTTCTACTAAATTTACTAACATGTTCTTAAAAATATTGGCCCTTAATGCATCTCTTATTTCTTTTGGTACCAATAAAACATTATCACTGGTTGCCACTTTAAGTAACTTGGCTTCTGTTTCATTCACTACTCCATATGTTAGAAAATTACTAATATATATGTCTACCTCTTGTGCTGTAATTCCTTTTTCCATGTTATTAATAATATGCATCAAATAGTTACTTTTTGTAATATTGACCTTTTTAATTCGAATGTGACCTCCACCACCTCTTTTGCTTTCTACATAATAGCCTTGTGATGGTTTGAACCTTGTTTGTATTACATAATTGATTTGAGATGGGACACAATTAAAATGCTCTGCCAATTCATTTCTTTGGATATCAATGTATTCTTCCTCATCTTTTAATAAATCTTTTATAAATTCCTCTATGATATCTGAGATTCTCAAATTTATCACCTCTTTTGACTTTGACTTTCTTTGACCTTACATAATTATAATATACCCATTCTTTTTGATTTTCAAACATGATTTAAGATAAAAAATTAGCAATATACTTCCATTATTGCTAATTTTATTTTATTTTTCTTATTTTTCTTCTTTTTTTGTCATATTTTCTAGCTGTTCTACTTTTTTCTTTTGCTCTGGCAATGAGACCCAAGCAAAATAGGAAGAAACAAATTCCCCATATTTTGTAGCATCTTCTCCTACTTCTGTACCAAAATTATTTTCATCCATAAAAAACACCTCATATTGATAAGGTGCACACATTTTCTATTTTTATACTCTTACTCCTTGAATTTTAAAATTTCCTTTGTTTGTATTTGCCATTAATTCCAACTGATTATTCATTACACTACAAGTTGCCTGATAACTCATATTACCAAGTGGGGTATTAAAATTGCCTGCAAACTTTGCTACGTTTTCTTGCACTTTTGTTCCTTTAAAGGAATTCTTCATCCCCATCATTTCTACAATCCCCTGTACTGAATTATCTTGATTTGTCATTAATGTAACACTTCCATTGATAGGCCCCATTGGTGTATTAATACTAGCACGATATTTTCCATCCAACATACTTTCTTTCCTCCTTACTGTATTCTATTCTTGTTATAGTATGTTTCATACCAACTTTTTGTGAATTTTTTATACAATAAAAGAAGAAGCGTCCCAAATGGTCCAAATTGGACCAAAAAGAACCGTCCCTAATGGGGACGATTCTTTACATTGCTTCTTGTGTTGGTATTTCTTCGTTTTCTGTTTCTGTTGTTTCTTTTGGTGTGATAACTTCTAAACTTCCAATAGAAAGCTCGTAGGCAATTTTGGTTTCTACTGTTCCATCTTCATATTTCTTCTCATAGGTTCTAGATTGAACTCTACCTACTACTTTTACTTCTGTACCTGTTTCCATGTTTTGGCAAAATCTTGCGGTTCTTCCCCAAGCAATGGCTGGAATATAGTCTGATTTGCTATAAGCTCTATTAACTGCTATTAATACATCAGCAATCTCTCTACCAAATGGTGTTTGTCTATACACTGGCTTTTTGCAAATGTATCCTAATAAAATAACTTCATTTGATAATTGTTGCTTTTTGATGCTTTCTCTTTCTTCTTCACTTAATTCTTCCTCAAATACGATATCCTTTGCAAATACGGTAAGTATTAATTTGTTTTTCTCGTTTTCATAACTGTTGTAAGATCTAAATTGACCTCTAATTAATGCTTTTGCACCAATTACTAATTTGTTATCGTCAATTAGTCTTTCTGAAATGGTTACTGGTATGATATCTTTAATATCACTTAAACGTGGGATTTCTAAATCAAACATATAGAATTTTTCACCATATATTTCATGGCTAAATCGTTTCTCACTAACTACCTTTCCCACTAAGGTTAAATTGTTATTCTCTGAATAGTTTATATTCACTATTTTTTCCTCCCTATCTTTTTTAATCTTATCTATTGTATCTTATTCATTAAGTACATATTTTAGAATAATTTTATCGT
>CAOJXM010000154.1 GCA_948465625.1 uncultured Clostridium sp.
TACTTTTAGTATTTTTATTTCTGATTTTCATCGTTTTATTTTTTCATCTGCTTTTACATTTACTTATACTTCATATACATCTCTTAATTTTGTAATATTCTCTTTCTTGTGTCCAATTACATTATTCACGTCTTCTGGGTTAACTCTAATTTCAACTTCTTTTACTTTTACATTAACCTTTTTTATCATTTCTAAAATGCTATCATACCAAATGCTATCTTCTACTAATTGCCCAAATGCTGGGTGATATGGTCCTGCTACTACTTCACTTTCCTCTTTTTCTGGATTGGTAATTAAATCGGTATTTTGTAATCCCATACGAATCACTTCTATCTTCTTTTTGTTAAACAAATAGACTAATTCTTTACACCTTTCCACTGCTTGATTTAAAGTAATTGGTTCATATTCGCCTTGTTGATAAGACTTTTCTAATTGTGTATTTTTAATAACCAATACAGGATAAATTCTTACCATTTTTGGCTTTAGCTTGATTAAATCCTTTGCTGTATTTAATTCATCTAATTTTGTGCTTTCTGGTAATCCCACCATCATTTGATGACCTAGGGTAAATCTATGCCATCGAATCAGCTTAGAAGCCTTTTTTACATCTGCAAAAGTATGTCCTCTTTTACACTTACTCAAAATATAGTCATTTGTAGATTGTACGCCTAATTCAATCGTCTTAACTCCATATTTTTTTAATCGTTTTAAAACTTCTTTATCAATACAGTCTGGTCTTGTAGATACACGAATGGAATCAATTTCTTTTCTTTTTACATATTTATAAGCAACCTTTAAAAGTTCTTCTTGCTTTTCTACTGGTATTGCAGTAAAACTTCCTCCAAAAAATGCTACTTCTTTATAGGCATCTTCTTCTTTAAAACTTTTTAAATATGTTTCTATTTCTTTTTTTACATCCTCTTTGGTAATCATTTTGGTTTGACCACTAATACTTTTTTGATTACAAAAAATACAATCATTTGGACACCCTAAATGTGGAACAAATATTGGAATGACATATTGTTTTTGCTTTCTCATTTTACTTTCCTACCTTTCTATCCCTTTTTTTGATTCATTGCTACTCTTGCTGCTTCCATTTCTGCTTCTTTTTTTGATTTTCCTTCTCCTTGTGCTAACACTTCCCCATTAAACTTAACTTGTGCCGTAAATCTTTTATTATGGTCAGGACCCGATTCTGCTATAATTTCATATTCAATATGAACTTCTCCTTTGTGACTTTGTAATTTTTCTTGTAATACTGTTTTATAGTCTTTCATCCCCACATGTTGACTTGCTAATTCAATTGGAATTTCCAAGTTGGTTAAAATAAATTTTCTTACGCCTTCTATTCCCCCATCCAAATACATCGCTGCTATTACTGCTTCTACTGCATCTGCTAGTATGGCTGGCCTTTTACTTCCATGATTGGCAATTTCACTTTTTCCTAGATACAAGAAATCACTAAAATCAAGCTTTAATGCTATTTTATATAAGCTTTCTTCACATACTACACTCGCTCTAACTTTAGTCATTTCTCCTTCTTTTAAATTTTTATATTTTCCAAATAAATACTCACTTGTTATAAATTCTAAGATAGCATCTCCTAAAAATTCTAACTTTTCATTACTTGCTTTTCCATTTTCATATGCATAAGAAGTATGGGTTAAAGCATTAATTAGTAAATCTTTATTTTTAAATTGATATCCTAGTTTTTCTTCAAATTTTTCTAACATATTCTCACCTTCTTTCGACTTTTTTATTATACACTAATCTATAAAAAAAGGAAAGGCTTTTTTACCTTTCTTAACAATTTGTTTCTAATTTTTATACAACAAAAGCCTATAATAGTTTTTCTACTATTACAGACTTTTTGCTTAGCATAACTATGCATTTTCTTTTATGTAGTCTACTACATCGTTTACAGTCACGATTTTTTCTGCATCTGCATCTGGTATTTCCATATCAAATTCTTCTTCTAAAGCCATAATTAACTCTACGATATCTAAAGAATCAGCTCCTAAATCATCGATAAAAGAAGCTTCCATTGTAACACTAGCCTCTGTTGCTCCTAATTGCTCTACGATAATTCCTTTTACTTTCTCAAATATTTCTTCTGAACTCATACTACTAAAGTTCACCCCCTCTCAAATGAAATCACTTTTTTATATCTAAACAATAATATATGTACTTATATTTGTCAAGTACTTTTTTATCATTCTTTATTTTTTTTTGCATTTACTTTTTCAAATTCTTCTATCATCTTATCTACTGCTTTGTTTTCGACAAATTTTTCTGCTTGCTTAATGGTAAATTCAAATAATTTTTCATCACTACTTCCATGTGCTTTTACAACTGGTTTTTTGACTCCTAAAAATAAAGCTCCCCCATATTCTTTGTAATCCATTGCTTTTTTTAGCTTACCAATTGCAGGCAAAGATGGAATGGCACATATTTTTCGAAAGATATTTTTTGTCATTTCTTCCGAAAGTGTTCTTTTTACCAATTTCCCTAATCCTTCCGTTGTCTTTAAAAATACATTTCCTGTAAATCCATCTGTTACAATGGCATCTACTTTTCCAGAAAAAGCATCTCTTCCTTCCACATTTCCAATAAAGTTAATGTTTAATTCCTCTGCTTTTTCTTTTAATAATTGATAAGATTCCCTTGTTAATTCATTTCCTTTGGTTTCTTCTGTACCAATATTTAATAATCCTATAGCAGGATTTTTCATTCCAAATGTATTACGCAAATAAATGGTAGACATTTGAGCAAATTGTAATAAATTAATTGGTTTACAGTTTGTATTAGAACCTGCATCGATTAATAACAATCTACTTTTATAGGATGGTAAAATACCTGCTAAAGCGGGTCTATCAATTCCTTTAATTCTACCTACTAATAAAGTAGCTCCTGTTAATAAGGCACCTGAATTTCCAGCAGAAATAAACACATCTCCTTTTCCTTCTTTTAATAGGTTAAATCCTACTACCATAGAAGAATCTTTTTTGTGTTTAATTGCTACTGTTGGAGTATCTTCCATCTCAATTGTTTCTGTGGTATGATAAATGCTTAATCTTTCTGAAATTTGCTTAATATCATCTTTTCCATATAATTCTTTGATTCGCTTTGTTATTATTTCTTTGTTTCCAATTAACAAAACTTCTGCTTTAATATCCTTAATTGCTTTTACTGCACCTTTTATGTTTGCGTCTGGTGCATTATCGCCTCCCATAGCATCTAATAGTATAATCATGATTATCCTCCATTTTGTTTTTGTATATATTTATTTAGGATGTTATCATTTTATTATTTATTTTTTAAAATTGCAATACCTTTTGACCAAATAGTCATTGTTATTTTATTTAATTAATTAAAATAGTCTTTTTATTATCCCCCATATATATCTTACTATATAAAAAATAACAAGGATATTTCTATCCTCATTACTTTTTTCTCATATCCCTTTTAATAATTCAAGTATTTTCGTAAATTTTGTATAATTGTAACAAAAGAACCATCTCTTATGAGACAGTTCTTCTATTTATAATTATATAAAATTAAGCAATAATTTCAGAAACGATACCTGAACCTACTGTTCTACCACCTTCACGAATAGCGAATCTTAATCCTTTTTCGATAG
>CAOJXM010000155.1 GCA_948465625.1 uncultured Clostridium sp.
TAATACCCTCTAAATATCAAGGGCAACCAGTAAAAGAAATTGGTGGGATACAACATTCTGACGAATATGGAAAAAGTGGAATTTATGGAATTCATGCCAAAGATGTTGAGCAAATTATTGTGCCAGACACAGTAACTGCAATAGGATATAATGCATTTCGTGATTGTAGTAATTTACAACAAATAAACATACCAGATACAGTAACTACAATAGGAAGTTGTGCATTTTATGATTGTAGTAGTTTACAGGAAATAAATATACCAGACACAGTAACTACAATAGGAAGTAGTGCATTTTATGATTGTGGTAGTTTACAGGAAATAAACATACCAGACACAGTAACTGCAATAGGATATAATGCATTTTATGATTGTAGTAGTTTACAGCAAATTATTATACCAAACACAGTAACCACAATAGGAAGTTATGCATTTGGTAATTGGACAAGCATGCAAAGAATATATGTACCATTTAAAGAAGGAGAATTACCAACAGGCTGGAATGCAAGATGGAATGCTGGTTGTAATGCCGAAATTATTTATCAAGAGTAATAGAATTTATAGCAAAAGAAGGAAAAAAGATGGATAAAATATTAAAGATACTATTATCATGTTTCCTTGTGATAAGTGCAATTTTAATTGGAACACCAATCCAATATAACTGCATACCAGTTAATATAGCAATCATTGCAGTTGGAATTTTATGGATTGGTTATTTGAATTGGATAAAAAAAGAAACCATACAGATTGGCAAGTTGGATATGGCAGTATTGGTACTAGGTATTTCTACAGCCATACCAATTTTAACCAAGCAAGCAGTTAGTTTAAATGATAGTTTCATCTATTTTTTAAAATATATTTCATGCTTTGTTTTGTATTTATTATCAAAATATTTGGTACAAAAAAACTCTAAAAACTTAGAGTTTTTTGTCAATGTTATTATTATTTGTTCCGTATTATTATGCATCATTGGAATTGATAACATGAATACCAAAATGTTTACAGATTGGTTAGAAACATTACGATTACCCTATGTCATTAACTTAGAAGGAAGAATGTTTTCTAGTTTAGGGTATACCAATTCATTTGCAGCAATTCTAGCAGTAACAATCATTTTAATTTTAGATCGAATGGTAAATAGTAAGTCAAAATATGGATTAGTATATGCAGGAACATTATTTTTAAACCTAGCATGCTTGATTTTGACGTATTCTAGAGCGGTTTTAGTATTATGTGTTTTGGCAATTCTAATCTATTTACTAATTAATCGAAATAAGCAAAAGACCATTACCATATTATACACCTTGCTATTCAATGGAGGTTTAAGTTTGACCTATATTATGCTATGGGGGAAATTACGAGCAAGAGAAGCACAAATTGTGTTATGGATTGCCACTTTAACAATGGCTTGTATGGCAATTGGCTTACAAGTTCTGTTCCAAAAAATATATCCACTTATTGAAAAAATAACATTAAAGACCTATGTAATAGTAACCATTCTTCTTGTGATTGTGATGATAGGTGTAGTTGGAGTAGGCATGCAGTTAGTAGTACCACTAACGATTTTTGAGCAAGAAGGAACAAATAATACCGTAAAGTATAAAATATCCAATATTAAGCCAAATACGCAATACTCCTTTCAATTTGATTTAGAGGCAAAGGCAAAGGTAGAAAATCTCAAGAATTATTCGATTACGATTGATGAGGAAAATAAGTATTATGATAAAGTAACAAGCCATGAAGTAGAATTTAACAATTATAATGGCATTTTAGAAATGAATTTTACAACTTCAGAAGAAACGGTAGAACTTGCGTTATTCTTTGAAAATCAATACAAAATAGCACAAAAAGGAATTACCATAAATTCATTAACCATAAATGGAGAAGAATATCCTTTGAAATATTTATACTTACCAAGTAATTTTGTAGAGAAAATAAAAACAATAAAGTTAAGTCACAAAAGTGTATGGGAAAGAATGGTATTTTACCAAGATGCTATGAAAATCATAAAAAATCATTGGCTATTGGGAATGGGGGGAAGTAGTTGGAAATATGAATATGAAAAAGTACAAACGTATTGTTATGCAACAAGCGAAATCCATAACTATTTGTTGCAGATTTTCATGGATTGTGGTATAGTAGGAATCATATCACTACTTGCTATTATACGATTGGCAATTTTAAAAACGAAAAAAGAGAAAGACACAGAAAAACTAGCCATTGGAATTGCTTTTCTATTACTGATTGCACATAGTTGTATGGATTTTAATATGTCATTTTTTTATATCATGGTAATGGCATTTTCTTTGTTAGGCATCTTAGCTTCAGAGCAAAAAGAAGAAGCAAGTCAAAACAAAAAGATTGCCGTTTGGAGTATTTTAGTAGTCCTAATAATTGCATTAGGAAGCGGAATGGGACAAATATGGTATCAAAACAAAATGCAGGAGCTTCAATATGAAATACAAGAAGAATTTAAAAATAAGCAATATAATGAAGTAATCGAAGGAATCAAAAAATGTCGAAAAACAGAGAAACAGCAACCATACAGCAATCTCTTACAAGAAATTGATTATGCATTAGTAAAGGAAGAAAACATGGAATACATTTATGATAGGTTGGCTGATATGCCAATTACAGTAAATGTAGAGTATAATAGGAAAAAGAGTAAAATAATAGAGGCAATTTTGCTATCTTGTCAAGAACAAGAAAAGAAGAAGTTTGCACAGTTAGTTATAAAAGAAAATGATGAGATAGTAGCGATGATAAAAAACAAAGAAAAAAATCGATTAACCGAAAATGAAATAAAACTATATTTAGCAGAGCAAGAAGATGTGTATCAATTAGCCAATTCAATTTGAGAGGAGGTTTTAGGTGGAAGAAGATTTAATCAGTATAGTAGTACCAGTATATAATGCGGAAAAATATATAGTAGAAGCCATTCAAACTGTAAAAGAACAAACCTATCAAAATTGGGAAATGATATTAGTAGATGATGGTTCAACAGACCAAAGCAGAGAGCTTATCAAGCAAAATCTTTGTGATAATATGACATTGATTGCATTAAAAAAACATGCAGGAACAGCAGTTGCAAGAAACGAGGGGATTAAGCATGCAAAAGGGAGATACCTAAGTTTTTTAGATGCAGATGATTTGTGGGACAAAGAAAAGCAAAAGAAACAACTGGATTTTATGAAGAAAAATGGATATGCTTTTACCTATACTGCTTTTCAATATATAGATGAAAACCATAAAACACGAAGCAAAAAAATAGCAGTGCCAGAGAAGTTAGAATATAAAGAAGCATTAAAAGATACTAGGATATTATCCATTGCTGTGATTCTAGATTTGAAACAAATTCCAAAAGAAACTTGTATGATGATAAATGTAATGCATGAAGATGTAGCAACTTGGTGGAAGATTATGAAAAGCGGATATCCTGCCTATGGCTTAAATGAAGTGCTAGTGTATTATAGGAGATATCCCAATTCAAAAACATTCTCAAAATTAAAGAGTGCAAAACATAGGTGGGAAGTGTATAGAAAAGTAGAAAAATTGTCCATTCTAAATTCAGCTTACTATTTCTTCTACTATGTT
>CAOJXM010000156.1 GCA_948465625.1 uncultured Clostridium sp.
GAAAAATTCAATCAGAAGAGATAAAAAACATTTGACAAATTTATAAAAATAAGTCTAATCAGAAAAGAAAAAAATAAGGTGGAAAATATTATGAAAGCTTATGTCTGTAAAGTATGTGGATATATTCATTTGGGAGAAGAAGCACCAGAGAAATGCCCACAATGTGGAGCAGGAAAAGAAAAATTTGTAGTAAAAGAAGAAACAGCAGGAAAAGAATATGCAGATGAACATGTAATTGGAGTAGCAAAAGGATTAGATGAAGAAGTAGTAAAAGGATTAAAAGATAACTTTATGGGAGAATGTACAGAAGTTGGTATGTATTTAGCAATGAGCCGTCAAGCAGACCGTGAAGGATATCCAGAAGTAGCAGAGGCATTTAAAAGATATGCATGGGAAGAAGCAGAACATGCAGCCAAATCTGCAGAATTATTAGGAGAAATTGTTTATCCAGATACCAAGAAAAATGTAATGTTAAGAGCAGAAGCAGAACATGGAGCATGTATGGGGAAAAAGGAATTAGCAACACGTGCTAAACAATTAGGATATGATGCTATTCATGATACAGTACATGAAATGTGTAAGGATGAAGCAAGACATGGAAAAGGTTTTGACGGATTATTACAAAGATATTTTAAATAAAAAAGAGGGGACTAAGAAATCAATATCTTAGTCCTACAATATTGCATGAGTTGGCACAAAACCATCATCAGGTGGGTAAACATACTCATCATTTGGTTTATCTATTTTTGTGATATGTTCAATTTCAAGAATTGGTATTTCTCCATGGTATTCGCCTTTTTTGATGGTGGCAGTAATACTAACCCAAGTTCCATCCGAAAAATTTAATGCATTTTCATATTCACACAAAAAACCAACTACTAGAGTTTGAAAATCAGAAGAGATTACCATATCACGTGCCAAAACAAATTCAGATTGTTTTAAATCGTAAACACGATATACATAGCCTGTAAAAGAAATTTTTTGTCCAACATAATCATCTAAATGTTCATGAACGGTTTTTAATACATTGGTATAATGATTGGCTGTTATGGTATTTACTTCTTTGTAATGGATTGTATCTGGAACAGTGTCAAAAGTTTTAAAATGGAATAATCTATACATAGTAAAAAATAAAAGGATAGCTACAAGCAAGAAGATAATACCCAAAAATATTTTTGAAAGTGTTGTTTTACTTATTTTCAAATTACATACAAACATGGAAAAACTCCTTTAAATTAAGATTAATAAAGTGTATGTACAGGGGTAAAAAAATATGCTAGTAATGGGTATTTTTCTAAAAAGCGACAAAAAATTGAAAAAAATGTTGAATATATTCATTGGCTTGTGGTATAATACTTTACGAATGTTTATAAAGAAAGAGGGAGTTAAATTGAAAAAAGATTTAAAGAAAACAAAAATTGTTGGAACAATAGGACCAGCAAGTGAAAACATGTTAAAAGACTTATTTGAGGCAGGATTAAATGTAACAAGAATTAACTATTCACATGGAAGTTGGGATGAACAATCTGAAAAAACAGAGGAAATTATTCGTTTAAGAAAAGAAATGGATCTTCCAATTGCATTATTATTAGACATGAAAGGTCCAGAAATTAGAACAGGAATGTTATACACAGGAAAAAATACAAAAATAGAATTAAAAGATGGTCAAAAATTTACATTAGTAAATGAAGATATTACAGGAAACGAAGAAAAAGTTTCTGTAACTTATAAAGATTTATACAAAGATGTTCAACCAGGAACTAAAATATTAATCGATGATGGAGCAATTGAATTAAAAGTAGATGAAGTAGTAGGAAAAGACATTGTATGTACTGTTGTTCATGGAAATGGATTAGGAAGTAGAAAAACAATGAACTTACCTGGAACTGTAATTCGTTTACCTGCATTAGCAGATAAAGACATTGCAGACTTAAAAACAGCTTGTGAACATGATTATGATTTTGTTGCTATTTCTTTTGCAAGAAACTTAGATGATATTAGACAAGTAAGAAAAGTATTAGACGACAATGGTGGAAAAGATATTCAAATTGTAACCAAAATAGAAAATGTAGAAGGATTATCAAACTTAGATGATATTTTAAATGCAGCAGATGCACAAATGATTGCAAGAGGAGATATGGCAACAGAAACAGACTTTACAGAACCACCAGTTGTTCAAAAAAGAATTATTAAAACATCTAACAAAATTTGCAAACCAGCAATTACAGCAACACAAATGTTAGAATCTATGACACATCAACCATTACCAACAAGAGCAGAAGCAAGCGATGTTGCAAATGCTATTTACGATAGAACCAGTGCTATCATGTTATCTGGAGAATGTGCACAAGGAGATTATCCATTAGAGTGTGTGCAAACCATGGTAAAAATAGCAAATCGTGTAGAACCAGAAATTAATTACTGGGGAAGATTTGAAGAAAATAGAAACATGGAATTAAAGAACTTAGAAGATAATATTGTTTATTCTACTTGTGTAATGGCTAAAAATGTTAAGGCAGATGCGATTGTATGCTACACAAATACAGGAGATACTGCAAGAAAATTCTCAGGAATGGGAGCAGGTTGCCCAATTTTAGCAGTTACTGATAATAGAAGAACTTTCAACCAATTAGCATTAGCATGGAATGTTCATCCAGTATTAGTGGAAGCAGGAGCAACTATGGAAGCAACAGTTGAAAAAGGAATTGAAAAATTAAAAACAAAAGGAATTTTAGAAAACGGAGACTTAGTTGTTCTTTCTGGTGGAAATAAATTAGCAATCAATGGAGCAAAAGAGGCTAAAGTTCTAGGTGGAATTGTAAGAATTTAAGAAAAGGAACACTAGAGCCTAACATATTTCTTAATACAAGCAAAAGAGATACCATCCCATATTATATGGGATGGTATTTCTTTTTTGTAACATTAAAGTTCAGGAAGAGGAATTTCTTCCAAGCCTAAACGTGTAGCACAATGGGTTGCAATAGGAGAAGCATGAATTGTATGGTTGTATGCTTCTACTTTTTTAAAATAATCATGAAGCGAAATCTGCATTTCGTTCATATTGATTTCTAACTCTTTTATCACGGCTAAACCTGCTTTGCAGTTTTGCCGACTTAAATCATCGGCAAAAGGAGTTAGAGAATTGTTGTACTGATAAAATTCTTTGCAGTATTTATCAGTCACTACAAGAACATCATTAAACTCCTTCTGGTTTAAAGCTTGATGTACAACAACTCGACTTGACTTTCTGAATTTGACATAGGCAGATGCAAAAAACTCATATTCTGATGAATAGACGGGGTATTCTACTGAAGAGATAACCAATTTGATAAATTCAAATCGATTATCATCAATTTCGTTTACCTGCAGAAGTAAGTCGTTTATATTTTCTCGCAGGTCAGTTTGCGAGAGAATAACACTTTGTTGTGCTTCTAGAAATTTGTCATATTCTTTCTCATACACGCTGATGTATGTTAAAGAAATGGCAAAGATGATACCTACAACGCTTAATAATTTAAAATGATGCTCTTTTTTTACTTTTTTCCTACTTCTTCTTGTCATGATGCTCCT
>CAOJXM010000157.1 GCA_948465625.1 uncultured Clostridium sp.
AAAGCTAAAAGCAAGAAATGCAGTTCAAGTAATTCTTACCTTTATAGTATTATTGGTAGTATTCTATTTTTCTTTTAGTATGCAAACCATGATTGCTAATCTTACACAAAATGCAACTGCAATAAACCAGACGATTACCAAATTATATTATCCAATTGGTGTATATAATAGGCTAATACAAAATTTTGCTTGGTATGATTTTTTGGCTTTACTTGGAGTTACGATTGTTCCCATGGTTGTATTTGTATGGATTGCTAGCAAATACTATTTTAAAATCGTATCAAAATTAGCAGAAAAAGGAAAAAGTAAGAAAGTAGATAAGGCAGGTATGCAAATAAACTTTAAGCCCAAAGCACCGTTTGCTGCCTTGGTACGGTAAAGAAATGAACCGATTTTTAAAAACACCAGTATTAATGGTAAATAGTGGATTTTCGATTGTATTGGTAATTGCGTTTACTGTGCTTCTTTGTTGGAATTTTGAGGGAATATTAGAGCCAATTTTACAACAAGAGGGAATGAACATAACAATAGGGCAAATAAAGCTGTGGCTTCCTAAAATTTTTTACGGTTTTATTGTTATGACTTCTTGTATGACATCGATTACTTCTTCACTTATATCACTAGAAGGAAAAAGCTATTTAATAACCAAAAGTTTACCAGTATTGCCAGAAAAGATATTATTAGCGAAGGTTTTTATGAGCAATCTTATCTCGATTCCAATTATTTTAGTTTGTGATGTAATTTTCTTTGTTACATTTAAAATATCTATTTTGGATATGGTTTATATTATCTTAGCCTCTATTCTGGTACCAACTTTTACTGCTATGTTAGGGATTTTGGTAAATTTGAAATATCCTAAAATGAATGCTATCTCTGATACAGAAGTAGTAAAGCAAAGTATGAGTTCTGGAATTGCTATCATGATAGGATTTATGATTGGTAGTTTAGCAATTGCTTTATTGGTATTGGGACATAGGGATGAAACTACAATAGTAGAGTTAATGGCATTTGGGATTGGTATTCTTGTGTTAAATAAAACTTTAAAGACTTATGGGGTAAAAAGATTCAAAGAGATAGATTAATTGTTAAAACTTATTAAATACAGAGAATATTTATGACAAAATATTCTCTGTATTTTAAGTAAAAGGGAATGAAAAAGAAGTTAAATTGTAAAATAGTGGTAGTTAATAGAAAAGCATTGACAAAAAAAGAAAAAATATATAAAATGTTTTCAGGAGGGGATAAATTTGAGAAAATTAAACGAAAGAGGAATTACACTAATTTCTTTGATTGTAACAGTAATCGTAATGATTATTTTAGCTTTTGTAACAACCAATATGTTTATAGGAGACCATGGAATATTTAGAAGAACAGAAGAAGCAGCAAATCTGTATAAAAATGCAGTAGATAAAGAAAACCATAGCCTGAATGAAATAGATAAAGAATATGATAGAATAATAAACAATAAACCAGCAGGGGAAATAAAATTTGCTATCAATTTCATAGATATAAATGAAGGGGAAAATGTAAAAGGAAATGCAATAGTTAATCTTTATAGCGATAGTGAATGTAACAACCTATTAAAACAAATTAAAATAAGTCCAAGTGATGCTTCAGACGAATATAGCTATCGAACAGAAGAAGCATTAGAAAGTGGAACGTATTATGTGAGACTAGAACAAGCTCCAGAAAATTATAGTATGTATGGAGATGACATTGTAAAAAAAGAAGTAAAAGCAGGTGCAAACTTTACGACTTGGAACTTGTTTGTTATGAGTAGTGTTTTACCTAGTTATGGTCATAATATAAATCTTAGTAAAACCAATGAAGTACCAAAAGAAGGATATGATGACAGATTAATTGAGTTTGAATTTGAGAATCGTGTTGGGAATCCTTCCCTTCAAGAAGAAGTAGATTTGGATAATGGAATCGAGATATATGAAATAGCAAAATATGATGAAACTACAAACAAATATACATATATTAATGGAATGGAAAACTATAATCTTCCAGAATTAAGTAGTGTTGATGTACAAGAAATATATGCCTTAGCAAGTTTGGGAGTAGATTATAAGAAGAGCTATATAGCTAAAATGATAAATGAAGCAATAAATCAGGAAGTAGAAAAAGGAACAATTGAACAGATTTATAATAATGAAGGCTCAGGAAATGGTGTTTATTTTATTAGACCAAAGGAAGAGGTATATGGTAATAAATATAAATATCGATTTGAACCATTTATATTGGTACCAGCAATTGAAGAATCACAAACAGGAAATAAATATAGTCATTTTAAAATGGAAATGCTTTGGAAATATGAGAGACGATATGGAACAGTGGAAATTGTAAACAATTTAGAGGAATATAATGAGCATCTAAAAGAGGTAATTGTAGCATATGAGATAACAGCAGAAGATGAAGGCGAAATGGTATATTCTGATGTTGTAGTGGAGAAAATGAAAGCACAAGGAGTTACTTCTACCTTAGTAGAAAACATTCCTGCAGGTTCTAATGTAACAATAAAAAACATATATTGTTCGTTAGGTTGTGCTATTGTTACAGATGAAATAATGACAACAGAAGTTCTACCAGATGATATTGTGGGGGTAGATTTTGGGTACGGTATGACTATAATGGGAGGAGCAAGTAATAAACATGGTAAAGCCTATGTAAGTATAAAAAATAAATATGATAAAGCAAATTCAACTTGGAAATTATATAATGGTGATAGTTATGCAAGCAGTTTAAATATGAATATGAGAACTGAAAATAGAAAAGTAGTGCTAAGTATTAAAAATACAGATGCAAAAGATTGCTTTGTTAGACTAAAAGTTTTATCAAAAGAACAAATAGGAAGTAATGAAGCCTTAGTTGCAGGTTGGAGAATAGATTATGATGACTATTATTATTACGATAGTGTTTTACAAAATAATGAAGCAACAAAAGAGTTAGAATTTACAATACCAGAAGAAGAAAAAGACTTTAATGTTATTATAGTAGTAGAAAGTGTAGTACCATATTATAGTGTAGAAGATGGTACAGCATATGCAGATTGGGATTCAGTAGAAGAAGGCGGAGCAGAGTAATAGAGAAAGTATGATAGGAGCAAAAGTAGAAATGAAGAAGGGATTGAATATAGGATTTCGGAATTGTATATTATTTTTTAGGAATAATAGGTTTCTTTTACTTATTTATATTAAGTAAGATGTTTGGAATAATATCCAATTTTTCGACAGTACTCTTTCATTTCTGCTTTTTGTTCCTACCTCTACTTGTACTACTATTACCAATTATCATAAAAAGGGTAACAAAGAAAGAGTTTTATCAAGCAACCTTATTTAGTATGATTGGGGTAATTGTATATTTTGTGTTGCTGTTTACGATAAGAGTTGGAGTAGAGCATAATATGAGTAAGTTTACAAGTGAAAAATGGAATTCTTATCAAGAGCTAAGATATGTTATGATAGAGGGATTAGAGCAAAAATACAATTTTGTAGGAAAGAAAAAGGAAGAGGTAATT
>CAOJXM010000158.1 GCA_948465625.1 uncultured Clostridium sp.
AATGTTCAATGGTACTATAGGCATGTTTATTAGTATGAGAAGTAAAGGCATCTTTAAAAGCAGAATTGCTATTTAAGGTGCTATTAAATAAAGTAGAATAGCCTGTAATGTATGCCATTTGTGCAATTAGGTTGCATTCTAATGCATAGTAAGATGGACTAATGGTTGGTAGTGTGATATCAAAGTATTTTACGCTGTCTGTTGGTTGATGTAGGGCAAGGGAACTCATTAACTGAACAGCAGCTTCATTTAATGCCATACCTGGTAAAGAAGAGGTAGAAAAATCGCATAATCCTAATTGAATCAATTTTCCTTTTTCATTTCTTTTTTCTTGCAAATAGTGTAGGCATTCATGAATGGCATAAATATTAATATCTTCTAAATCTATTAAATCTATCGTTTCATTAAAATAAATCGAAGTATTTTTGTAATAATACTTAGCCGTAGATAATCCCTCAGACATTTTGGTAACATACATGTCTAATCTAGAAAGCTTCATAAATAAGTCTTGTTTTTCTAGATTTTGATTGGGAAAAGCAGCGACTAATTTTTCAGATACATTTTTAGCAATGCTATTTATGGTTAATGTATCTAGTTTTTTTATTATTTCAATACCTTCCTTTTTTAATTCTAAATCGATACTCATTGATTTCTCCTTAGTTAAATAATAACATTTATATTATACAATAGAATCTACATAAATGGTATTTCATTCATGTTAAGATTGTGTTACATTTTTGTTACAAAAAAGGAAACTCATGTAAGAGTTTCCAAAATAAATTTATTTTACAACAATGTTATAAATTTTATGTTTTACATAGATTTCTTTTATAATGGTTTTGTCGTTTAAGAATTTTTCAATAGCAGTATGAACTTTTGCTTTTATACTGGTTTCGTCTTCCTCTAGAGCAATAGAAATCGTTGCTTTCAATTTACCATTTATTTGAATTGGAAGGGTAATGGTATTTTCGATTGTTTTTTCTTCTATGTAAGTTGGCCATGTTTCATAAGCAATTGATTTTTGATGCCCTAGACGATTCCAAAGTTCTTCTGTAATGTGAGGGGCAACAGGGTTTAGTAATTTTAAAAATCCTTCTGCATATGCAAGTGGTAAGTTTTCTTCTTTGTAAACGGCATTGATGAATATCATCATTTGTGAAATAGCGGTATTAAAATACATATTGTCATAGTCGTTTGTGACTTTTTTTACAGTATAATGATAAATTCTTTCTAAGTTTTTGTTTTCTTGATTTGAGATTTTATCGGTTTCTACATAAAGTCTCCAAACACGGTCTAAGAATTTTTTAGAACCATCAATTCCATTTGGGTCCCAAGGTTTTGCAGCATCAATTGGTCCCATAAACATTTCGTAAGTTCTTAAGGCATCTGCTCCAAAGTCTCTTACCATATCATCTGGGTTGATGACATTTCCTTTTGATTTGCTCATTTTCTCGCCATTCGAACCTAGTATCATACCTTGATGACGTAATTTATAAAATGGCTCTTTTACAGGTACCATTCCTTTGTTGTACAAATAGTTATTCCAAAATCTAGAGTATAGTAAATGTCCAACAGCATGTTCTGGTCCACCAACATATAAATCGACTGGTAACCAATATTCTAATAGTTTTTTGTTAGCAAATTCGTCTTGATTATGTGGGTCAATGTAACGTAGAAAATACCAACTAGAGCCAGCAGAACCAGGCATGGTACTGGTTTCTCTTGTAGCAGGTTTTCCGTCAAAAGTGGTATTTACCCAATTGGTTGCTTTATCAAGAGGAGAGGCACCTGTTTTAGAAGGACTATAATCTTCTAGTTCTGGTAAAACAAGAGGTAACTCGTTATCTGCTAAGGCTTTCATTTCATTATCTACGAAGACAATTGGAATTGGCTCGCCCCAATAACGTTGTCTTGCAAAAATCCATTCTCTTAATTTATAATTAACTTTTTTGGTACCAATTTTTTCTTTTTCTGCCCATTCTAACATTTTAGAAATAGCATCTTCTTTGTTTAAACCATTAATAAAGTCAGAGTTAATATGAAGGCCATCTCCTACAAAGGCTTCTTTTGAAACATCTCCACCTTCTAAGACTGGAACGATGTTTAAATGGAATTTAGTAGCAAATTCATAATCTCGTTCATCATGAGCAGGAACAGCCATAATGGCACCTGTTCCATAAGTTGCAAGTACATAATCTGAAATCCAAATTGGAATTTCTTGCTTGGTTGCTGGGTTAATAGCATAAGCTCCAGTAAAGACACCTGTTTTTTCTTTGTTTAATTCGGTTCTTTCTAATTCAGATTTGCAAGCAGCTTGTGTGATATATTCTTCTACTAATTTTTGCTGTTGTGGAGTGGTAATTTGTTTAACTAAACGATGTTCTGGTGCTAGCACACAATAGGTGGCACCAAATAAAGTATCAATTCTGGTGGTAAATACAGTAAAAGAAAAATCACTATTTGCAACTTTAAATTGAAGTTCTGCTCCAACGGATTTTCCAATCCAATTTTTTTGGATTTCTTTGGTGGATTCTGGCCAATCAATTTCTTCTAATCCCTCTAGAAGAATGTCAGCATATTGGGGAATATCGAGTACCCATTGTTTCATGTTTTTACGAACAACAGGGAAACCACCTCGTTCGCTTTTTCCATTGATGACTTCATCATTAGCAAGAACAGTACCTAATTCTTCACACCAATTAACAGGCATATCTACTAATTTGGCTAGTCCATCATTATAGAGTTGTTTGAAAATCCATTGTGTCCATTTGTAATAATTTGAATCACAAGTAGAGATTTCTTTGTCCCAATCAAAAGAGAGACCAAGCATTTTTAGTTGCCTTTTAAAGGTTTGAATGTTATTTAGTGTAAAGCCAGATGGATGGTTTCCTGTTTTAATGGCATATTGCTCAGCAGGAAGTCCAAAAGCATCCCAACCCATAGGATGTAGAACATTGTAACCTTGCATTCTTTTCATTCTAGATAAAATATCGGTTGCGGTGTATCCTTCGGGATGTCCTACATGAAGTCCTTGTCCAGAGGGATAGGGAAACATATCAAGGGCATAAAATTTTGGCTTTGAAAAATCCCACACATCAGTGTAGAAGGTTTTGTTTTCATCCCAATATTTTTGCCACTTTTTTTCTATTTCATTAAAATTATATGACATTTACATCACCCTTTTTTAAAATTTTAACCTATTATATAACAAAAACATGAGAAAATAAAGGGGTTTGGAAAATAAAGTTGAATTAATAACGGTTATTTTAAATAGATTCGTTTCATGAAAGAAAAAGAAGAGTTCCTTAATGGAGCTCTACTAATTCAAATCTGTGTTTTTGCCCAGTTACATTATCTGGTCTTGGTGGGATTTCTTCTAAAAACATTTTTTCTGGGCGAATCCAAAGTTCACTATCTTCTCTTGGATAAAGTGGTTTGTATACCACCGTTCTTTCTAAGGTTTCGCAATTTAATGCAACATCTACCACATAATAATAATTTCCCTTAAAGTGTCGAT
>CAOJXM010000159.1 GCA_948465625.1 uncultured Clostridium sp.
AAACTTTTTTAAAATTTTTTCAAAAATCTATTGACTTTTTATAGTTGGTCTTTCAAAATAAAATTAGTAGGCATAAATTGCTTACCAATTTTTTGCCTACTAATATTTTACACTTACCTTTATGATATCCTCTTCCACATATAGGTAACAATATATGGTTTGATATTATTATGAGCAACATCTTCTCCAGTTGTTGCTATTCCTGATACATTTTTGTTATGTCCAAACCACCATCCAATATTATCATGTTTAAATCCTTCATTTGTTTCCATAGATGATAATGGTGTATTGGTCATTACAGTAAGTGCTAAACCACCATTGTCATACTCATGCCTATGGTTTGGCATTTCTGCAATTGTTAGCTTATGACTATATTCTCCTCCTACTGTATTCGCTTCAAATTGCATCGCTGTAGAATTAGTATCTGTTCCCGTTCCTGCACCTACTAGAGTTCGCCCCTCACCATAGCTTTCCCATTGTCCACCAAATATTTCGCTCGGATTAGTTGCTTGTGTACTAATATATATACTTCCTACTGGATAAGCCTTTTCTGCTATTCTTCTATCAATTAGACTTTTTAATTCTTCTACAGATATTGTAATTTTAGCATCATCATTTGTTGCAATTAGCATTTGACTATACAAATCATCCAATCCCTTTTTCTCCTATTATCATATTAATGGCTATTCCTGCAAGTATTAACATGATAATTACTGTAATAATTAATGATAATAATGTGACACCTTTTTGTAATTTTTGCATTATCTTTTCCCCCTTATTTTTTCATCTGTAAATTTATTGGTTACATTTTACCACTCATTATAGAATTAAACAATGTATTTATGATATTATTTGACTACTTAATTCTTTAAAAAAGTAAACAAAAGAAGGGCAAATCGCCCCTCTTTGCATTACTATTTCATAAAAAGAAAATCCCTTCCGTCATGCAGTATAACCGCACATCCTCTTCATCCGCATCCTTGTCGCTCAAGGTAAAGATACCCTCCTTGACTGTAGCGATGAGTTTCTTTTCGTCCTCATCCATCACTTCTTCAAAAGTAGGAGACGAGTATTTGCCTTTGCATTCTGGCCAAACGCCAATTTTTTTACAGGCATCCACTACAAAATACTCTTCGCCTGCCACCATAGCCGGATGCTCGTTCTTCTGATGGATAATTACTTGTAAATATCTACCCTCTTTTGAAATGATATACTCAGTATCCTTTCGCTGATAAAGATACGTCTGTCGCAGTTCTCCTTCGTATAGTTTGTTTTCTCGGCAGTAGGCTTCGATCTCAGAACGGATTTCTCTGTTTGGTTCTATTAGAGAAAGTTTGTTCTTTTCTACAAAAGCCACCGGTCTACTTTGAGCATTTTCAATTGCCCAAAAGTATCCATTTCTCCAAACTTCTCTGTGAGTATACGGTCCCATTGTTTGTCCTCTCTTTCCTTTTAGTAATTAAAACAATAGTTACTTTACCATTATATCATACTTTACATAAAATTGCAAGTTTGAGCCATTCTACATGCGTGTTAAAGAAACATTGCCATATAAATTGGATATATCTCAATTTCATCCTTTTTACCATAATTGGATGGTGCAAATTTTATTCCCTTTGGTACTTTGTACTTATCCATTACAGTTTCTAATGATTTTGATTTACTATTTCCTGCCGATTTTACTTCGATTGCCGTAATTACTCTATCATACCTTATAAAAAAATCAACTTCTAAAGTAGAATTATACTCAAAGTAATATAACTTTTTTCCTTTCTTTGTAAAAATATCTGCTATTATATTTTCATAAATAGCTCCCTTGTATATGCCTAAATTTCCATCGATAATATCCTCTTGTGAACCATCATCTAACATAGCCAAAAGAAGTCCTGTATCTTTCATATATACTTTAAAAACATCACTCTTCGCATTTCCTTCTAGCGGTAGTTGTGGTATCTCCAAATTATAACAAAAATTGATAATTCCTGCATCATATAGCCACATCAAACTTCCTGCATATTTTCTTGAACTTCCGCTTGGTACCACCAAGCTATATCTAAACTTTTTATAATCTCTTGCTAAATGTTTTGGTATCGATAAAAAACATGCTCTTGCTTTTGCTTTTTCTGTTCCTTCTGCATATTTTGCAATATCATCTAAGTAATCATTAATAATTGCTTTTTGTATTTTAAGAACTTCTGCAAAATTGTGATAATTCACAAAATTGTTTACTACTCTTGGCATTCCACCCACTACAATATATTCTTTAAATAAACTTATCATTTTTTCATGCATTGCTGTTGGCACAACTTCTTTTTTGTTAAAATATTCTTGCACATCTAAAATACTTTGTTCCGATATCCCATTTGCCCACAAAAATTCTTCAAAATCCAAAGAATACATCTCAATTTGTTCTGTATATCCTACTGGAAAAGATGCTACTTCTTTATAATTAATTCCTAAAAGCGAACCAGAAGCAATTACATCAAACCTTTTGTCTATTGCCAAAAATTTAAGTGCAGTTCTTGCATTTGGACAATTTTGTATTTCGTCTAAAAACAGAAGTGTTTTGTGAGGAATAATAGAAGCTTTTGGTACTCTTAATGAAATTTGTTTTATGAGATTTTCTACATCTAAATCCCCATCGAAAATTGCTTTGTATCCTGGATTTTCATCAAAATTCATATAGATATAATTTTGATAATTTTCCTGTGCAAATTGATTAATGATAAAGGTTTTTCCAACTTGTCTTGCACCTTTTATAACTAAACACATTTTATCTGGATTATTTTTCCATTCTATTAGCGATTGATATATCTTTCTTTTTAGCATAATTTATCACACTCCTATACTCTTATTATACACGAAACAAAATTATAATGCAAATTTTTCAAACGAATATGTGTTGTATATTGCATTTTTTTCAAAGGAATATACAAAAAACTGCTATCAATTTTAATCATTCATAACAGTTTTTATTACTTATTCTAAACTCAACTTACTAATCAAAGATTGGTCAAACTCTTGATATAACTTATCTATTTTTAATTCTTCTTCAATTTTCATTTTATAAATTAAACTAGAACAGGTTAGCCCAAATATGCCAGAAGCCATAACTGCTGCATCTCCTTGTCTAATTTCCTTTTTGTCAATTCCCATTTGTATGATTTCTTCTATTTCTTTTATATATTCAATTACTTTGTTTTTACACATAATATTTCTTGCTTCATGTCCCCATATTTGGCTTAGTACAATGGTCATAAAATCTTCATACTTAGCAATAATTTTAATTTGAATTAACACAATTGCTCTTAATTTATCTATCGTATTATCTGCTTTTGCCATTTTTATATCGATGCTATTTTTTAATAGCTTCATTCCCTCTTCTACTAAAAAGTTAAAAATTTCTTCTTTGCTTGAAAAATGATAATACAAGGTACCTTTTGCCACTCCAACCGTTGCTGTAATTTCTTCTATACTGGTAGCATCATAACCCTTTTGTGCAAATAGT
>CAOJXM010000160.1 GCA_948465625.1 uncultured Clostridium sp.
CAACAAAATGCACTCGATTTACTAGATTATATTGAAGGAAAAGCATTTGTTCAATTAACACCAGAACAACAAGCAAAAATTGCAACAAGAATGAATATATCTGCAGGCTGGACTTCTTGGGGAACAATTACAGCAGCGCAAGCAACTGCTATGAATTTAACATCATTAGAGTCGTTATATGATAATAGAATTGTGCTAAGACCAGCTAATGCTTGGGGAGTAAGTGTAAGAGGATTAAATGTTATTAATGGTATTGGTTCGAATGATTATGGATTTGAATCTGTTTGGGTAAACCGTTGGTTTATTGGACATTTAGATGGTGGATATGCCGATGCCTTATCTACTAAACGTAATTTCTTTGAAATGCTAGGTTATGCAGGAGTTGAGGGATATGTTACTTATGGTAGCAAGGCAAGTGCAAATGACTTAGATGCAATAAAGAAAATTACTAAAATGGTAACTGGTACAGAAATGGATTGGAAACAATATAAGATGAGTCGATATGCAACAATTGAAGAAAATTTAAGCAATCAATATATTGATGTTGACTTTATGATTGAGAAATTTAAAGAAGCTTTAATAAATGATGCTAATAAAGCAGATAGAAATATTTCTCAAAGAACAGCACTTAGAAAGGTATATTATCACTATTTAAAAAGTGTAACAAATGACTTTATTGCTGATCCACTTGGTACAAATATTGAAGCAACACATATAAGGACGGCGCAAGAATTAGTAGAAAAAATGAACAATGAACCATATGGATATTATGTTTTGGATAATGACATAGATTTCTCAGAAATGACAACCAATGTTACACAAACATTTATGGGAAAATTGAATGGAAACGGACATAAAATAATAGGAAATAAAACTCCAATATTCCAAAAAATAAGATATGGAAGTGTTACAAATTTAGTAATAGAAGGAACGAATATTCCAACTAATATTGCAAACGTAGGAGCTTTGGCAGCTAGAACAGAGTGCAGTGTATTAGATAATATTGAGGCTAAGGAAATTAAAATGAACTTTGGTGGAAGAAATGAACTAAGTCTAATTGGTGGAGTTGTAAGTACTGTAACATATAGAGATTGTACAGCAGATGCATTAAAAGTTAAAATAGCAAGGATAGAAGACATTGATAAGATTAAACAAGACTTAGGAGGAATATTTGTTATAGAAGGAGATTTAGATTTTACAGGTTATACCACTACAACAAGTGCGGTTATAACTGGAATATTTACAGGAAAAATAGAAGGGAATGGACATACAATTTCAAATTTAACAAATTTAAGTTTATTTGAAAACTTTAGAGGAACAGTAGAGGACTTAAATATTAGTAATTTCACTAATACAAGTGCTGGTAGAGGAAATGGAGATTTTGTTACCGCATTTGCTCAAGAAACATTTACAGCAACCTTTAAAAATATGAGATTTGAAAATATTACTTTATCAGGAAGAAATAATGTTGCAGTAGTAACTGGAATGGATGGAAGAGATAATGCAAATTCTGTATTTGAACATATATCTGTTAAAAATGCGAATGTAACAGGAACAGGTGTATATGTATCTACTTTTGCTGGTAGAAAATATAACGGAAAAATGAAAGACATTTATGTACAAGGAACTTTAAATGTAACAGGAACAGAAAATGGAGGATTAGTAGGTGCTATGCAACAAGGAGGAACGATTGAAAATATTATTACAGATGTTGATATTATAAAAACAAGTAATACATTTTCAAATGTTGCAAACAGTGTATTTAATGGTTCTTTAGTAGGAAATATATATAATACACCAAACATAAAAAATAGTATTGCTTTTGGAAATATGACAGGATATACAAATGCTGATGGCAATGAAGTAGTACCATATAAATTTGTAGGAGCATTAGAGGCACAAGTAAAAGCATGTCTAACGAACTGTTATGAAGTAATAGAAGAAAGTGGTGCAAGTCGTGTTAATGCTGATACAGCAGGACATTTAGACGCTATTTCAAGACAGAACTTAAATAAAGAGTTTTATAAGAACTTAGGATTTGATGAAACTATTTGGGATTTAGACAATCTTAATAGCAAAGGATATCCAGAACTAAAGGAATAGTTTAAGTTGAATTTGAAAGGATAACTATGTGGTTAGTGTAAAGTTTTAAATATAAATTTTTAAAGATTAGTAGGTTGATTTTGACCTACTAATTTTTTTATAAAACGATGACACATACCTGGTAGAGGGACAAATTAGTAATAAATTTTTAAAAAACTAATAAACTTAAAAAAGAAGTAAAGAGGTAGAACTATTAAAAATACAAAAGAGCTAACATTTGTTACTAGACACGTTACAATACATACAAAGGGAGGTAAACTTTAATGGCAGGAAGAAAATCAAAATATTCTTCTAATGAAAATATTGTGAATAAAAAAATATGGTCAGTTGCAATGTATATTAGGCTTTCACAAGAAGATTGCGATAATAAAGAAGACAAGCAAGAAAGCAATAGTATAACGAGCCAAAAAACATTGTTAAATGAGTTTATAAAAGAACAGGATGATTTAATTGTTTATGATACATATGTAGATGATGGATTTACAGGAACTGATTTTAATAGACCTTCTTTTCAAAGATTACTAGAGGATATGAGAAAGGGAAATATTAATTGTGTTATTGTAAAAGACTTATCAAGATTAGGAAGAAATTACATAGAAGTTCGGAAATTATATCGAGCAAGTTTTTCCATTATTCAATATCAGATTTATTGCCATTAATGATAATGTAGATAGTTTTAAAAATCCTACCAGTACCAATACAATATTAGTACCATTTAAAAACTTGATAAATGATGAGTACTGTAGAGATACATCAATAAAAATTAGGTCAGCATTAAATGGTAGAAAAAAGAAGCGGAGAATTTGTGGGAGCATTTCCTTCATATGGATATATAAAAAATCCAGAAGATAATCATAAGTTAATGATAGATAAGGAAGCAGCCGAAATTGTAAGGAAGATTTTTGAATGGAAAGTAAAAGAAGGATTGGGAAATTTAAGAATATGTCACAGATTAAATGATATGGGAGTTTTAAATCCAACTGGTTATAAAAAGAAAAAGTTAAATCAAAATTATAAGAATGCAGGGATTATGGGGGAAGATTATTCATGGTGTCCTTCAACGGTTAGAAATATCTTAAAAAATGATATATACATAGGAAATATTACACAAGGAAAAAGGAGAGTAAAAAGCTATAAAGTGCATAAGGTGGAACAAGTACCAGTTGATGAGTGGATTACAGTAGAAAATATGCATGAGCCGATTATAGAAAGGGAGTTATTTGAAAAAGCACAAGAATTAAGAAAATTTGATACGAGAGTAGAGAATAGTGGGAAGTTAAATAGGTGGGCAGGAACACTAAAATGTGCAGATTGTGGA
>CAOJXM010000161.1 GCA_948465625.1 uncultured Clostridium sp.
TCGTTGGGCTCATAACCCAAAGGTCGGTAGTTCGAGTCTACCCTCCGCAACCAAAATTAAAAAACAAGGTAATTTCAACCTTGTTTTTTAATTTTTTTAGCTCTGTCAAATAATTTTCACGTTCTTTGTATTCCTTTAATTAATAATTACATCTGTATTTTTAATATGAAGCAAATGATAGATTTCTTCTAAAATCCCCTTATCTTGAACTTTCTCAAAACCATTATCTTTCTTCAACATAAATAAACTTTTATCCCCTAACACTTCATGCATTCTGTAAACAACCACATGCTCTAATAATAAAATCTGTGTACACATGAATTCTTTATTTTCAATCATAATTTTATCTGCTACTTTCAATATCATCTTCCTTTCCCAATTCTTTTGTATCATCTTCTTGCTCCATAGCTATATGATTTCTATATCCTTTTAAATCTGCTATTTCATTCACAAATCGTGTATGTTTACTATCGTTACTGAAATTCTCTTCTAACAATAACTCTGCATTCTTGTTTAAAAACATTCTTTTAACTCTTCCAATCATTTTACTTAGCAAAACTCCTGGTCTATCTTTAAATGGAACTTTTTTTATTGGATACTGTAAAAAACTTTCACATATTCTACTTTCCAATTCTTCATTATTATACTCCTTTTCTTCTTGCTGAAAAGCTAATAGGTTCATTTCTTTTTCATAAAGTTGTTTTAAAAATTCTGCATCATAACCATATGATGATAATTTTTCATGTATATTAGTTCCGTTCGTCCATTTGTAATTCAGCTTGGGTTATATCAAATTCATAAAACAAATTCATTAAACTATCATCTCGGTTATGACTATCTATAGTAAGTTTAGCCAATTCTCCTAATTTGTCATTAGAATTTTTCATAATATAGTCAAATCGTTCTTCCAATATTGCTTTTGATAAATTTTGCAATCCACTTATTTGTAAAACAAGATTTTCTCTTAATCCTCTATCATCTGCAAATTTCCATATAGAATCTAGTAGTTGTTCAAAACTATCTAGATACATTTTATAGGAACTAAATCCTAACCTTTTAGCAATCACGTCCTCATAAACCTGTCTTCCTTTAAATTGTAAATTTGCAAGTTCTAATTCGCTTATTCCTAAAGAACTTAATACAATTCTACCAGCATTTTGTATGCTAATATATCCGCCTCTCCTTCTATTTATCTTTCCATATTGCAGTCTATTTGCATTAATCGTTTCTGCAAATTCATTCATGATATTGGCTCTTTCATCTATCCACATTCCATTTTCTACATCTCTTCTCCAGATATTAATTCCCACATATAGTAAATCTTCTGTATCTCTTTTAAATTGCAAGGCATGTCCTTGTTCATGCATTGCAGTATCGATAAACTCTTGAATTTTGCAATAATTAAATTTCAAAATATCTTTTAACAAATTCACATCAAATTCGATAAGTTGTGTATCATCATCCAACTCATATGTTGTCTGTCCATTCTTTTCTATCAAACCTAGCCATGATTTTCCAAAATTTACAAAACTAATATCTTTAACCTTTTCAAAATTACAAATAGCAACTCTAAAATCAGCCTCTTCCCAATTACACTGACTAGCTACTCGAAAAAAGAATTCTTCTATTATCGGTAGAAAACACTTTTCTAATTTATTTCTTTCTACTATTCTTACTATCTCTTTCTTAATCTTTTCTCTATCAATCATCTTTTTATCCTCTTTTTTTATTTTAACACATAACACTATTTCTATCAATTATTTTACAACAATTAGGTGCTAATTAAAAGCAACATCTCTTACCATCGATGTTGCTTTTTTACTATTTTACACAAATACAATCCTTTATTTTTTCATATTTTGCCTCTCCAATTCCATTTACATTCTTTATCTCTTCTACTTCTTTAAAATCCCCATTTTCTTTTCTATATTCTACTATTTTTAATGCAGTAGAAGGTCCAATACCTGGTAACTCCTCTAATTGTGTTTGTGTTGCTTGATTAATATTCACTCTATCCTCTCCTTTATTGGATAACATACTATCTTCTATATAATTTCCACTTGCACTTGAAATATACGAAAAACCACTATTATTTTCTACCTCCTCCTGATTTGGTATAATTATCTTTTGCCCATCTTCTACCACATAAGCCAAATTGATTTTATTAACATCGGCTTGACTGGTAATGCCACCCGCTTCTTCTACTACATCTGCAATTCTACTTCCTTCTTCTATTTCTACAATTCCTGGTTCATTTACTTCTCCTACTATATGCACTACAATTTTTTTATTTTCTTCTTCCTTAGCTACTACTTCTTTTTCTTCCTCTTCTTCATAAAAATTAGCCATTTCTTCGGTTTGATTTTGCCCATAAACATTATAAAGATACATTCCAATTACTGCAACAAATATCACACCAACCACTATTATTATCATAATTTGTTTTTTATTTAAACTCCCCATTTTTCTTCCACTCCTTTTCTTAATTTTTTCCTAATCTTCTTGAATTTTATTTGAATTTCATGTAAGATATCCCTTAAGAGGTGTTTTACATGCATTTACAAAATTATAATTTAAAAAAATTATTCATTATTTTATTTACTTTACTTTTATTATTTTTTCCCTTTATGAATTACAGTTTTGCAAATGAAGATGTGCAAATTTCTGCTCCTTCTGTAATTTTAATGGACTATGCCAGTGGTAAAATTTTATACGAAAAAGACGCAAACCAAAGGATGTATCCTGCTAGTACTACTAAGCTGATGACTGCTATTTTAACATTGGAAAATTGCGAGTTAAGTGATATTGCAACCGTTAGCTATAACGCCATTATGACGGTACCTTCTGGTTATACCAATGCAAACTTACATGTAGATGAAGAATTAACCATAGAACAATTATTACACATTCTACTAATTCCTTCTGCCAATGATGCTGCTAACGTTTTAGCCGAACACATTGCTGGTTCTGTTGAAAGCTTCTCTACTATGATGAATACAAAAGCTCTTGAACTAGGTTGTAAAGATACTCACTTTGTCAATCCAAGCGGTATTCACGATGAAAACCATTATTCTACTGCCTATGATTTAGCTCTAATTGGGAAATATGCCATGAAATTTGACATCATAAAAGAAATTGTTACAAAGGAAACCTATACCTTACCAATTACCAATAAACATGATAAAACCGATCGTATCTTTGCCACTACCAATCGTCTTGTTTTAAATAAAAGTAAAAATACAGACTACTATGAATATGCAACTGGTTTAAAAACAGGCTACACACTAGCTTCTAAAAACTGTATTGTTGCTTCTGCCAAAAAAGATAACATGGAACTAATCTGCGTTATTTTAGGTTGTGAAAAAGGAACTGCTAACCATGC
>CAOJXM010000162.1 GCA_948465625.1 uncultured Clostridium sp.
GGTTCTATTTCAATTGATACTGGTATTAGTCTTAAGAACTTAAACCGTTATCTAAGTAGTAATGAATTCTCTAATATTACCAATGATTTGAATATAAATTTATAACAAGGAGGTTCTTTATGAACATTATAGATATTTTAAACGAAAGAGGATACATTGAACAAATGACACACCCAGAAGAAATAAAACAGTTATTAGAAAAAGGTAATGTTCCTTTCTACATTGGAATTGATCCCACTGCAGATAGTTTACATGTTGGTCATTTTGTTCCTTTAATGGTAGCTAGTCATTTGCAAAAAGCTGGACATACACCAATTATTTTAGTAGGTGGTGGTACTGCAACTATTGGAGATCCTTCTTTTAAAAACGATATGCGAAAAATGCTTTCTAGAGAAGAACTAGATTATAATGTAGAATGCATAAAAAAACAAATCGAAAAATTTGTTAGCTTTGAAGGAGATAATGCTGCCATTATTGCAAACAACGCAGATTGGTTGCTAAATTTAAACTTTGTAGACTTTGTTAGAGAAATCGGAAGTTTATTCTCTGTTAATCGAATGCTTGCTGCAGAATGCTATAAACAAAGAATGGAATCTGGTCTAACTTTCTTTGAAATGAGTTATATGTTAATGCAATCTTATGACTTTTTACACCTATACAATACCTATGGTTGTAAACTTCAACTTGGTGGAAATGACCAATGGTCTAACATCATTGGTGGTGTAGAATTAATTAGAAAAATCGGAAAAGATGATTCATTTGGTTTAACTTTTAAATTATTAACCACTAAGGAAGGCAAAAAAATGGGAAAAACCGAAAAAGGTGCTTTATGGCTATCTCCTGAAAAAACATCTCCATATGAATTTTATCAATACTGGAGAAATATTGAAGATAGTAGTGTTGAAACTGTATTTAAAATACTTACCTTCCTACCAATCGAAAAAATTAAGGAGCTTGCTTCCTATAAAGATGAGAAGATTAATGAAGCAAAAAAAATACTTGCTTTTGAAATTACCAAATTAATTCATGGCGAAGCTGAAGCCTTAAAAGCACAAGAAGCTGCCAGTGCTTTATTTGAAGGAAATGGTAACCTTGAAAACATGCCAACCACTTCCTTAGAATCACCAGACATCACGATTGTAGATGCCATTGTTTTAGCACAAATTGCTCCTTCTAAAGGGCAAGCACGAACTCTTATTGCACAAGGTGGTATTTCTTTAAATGATATTAAAATAGAAGATGCAAACTATCGATTATCTTCTCAAGATTTTAAAGATGGTTATGCTATCTTAAAAAAAGGAAAAAAAATATATCATAAATTGGTCATACAATAAAGTAAATCCGTATAAATTGCTTATACGGACTTTTTTCTTTTATAAGTAATATAGGAATATTGATATGGGTTTTGTTCATTTTGTATACCTTCTTCTACCTCTATTATTTCCCATTCTTTTTCATCAATTATTGGAAAATAGGTATCTCCTTCAAATTCCTTCTCTATTTTGGTAATATACAATCTACTTGCATGTGACATCAATAATTGATAAACCGTTCCACCGCCAATTACAAAATTTTCTTCTTCTGAATTAATATATGGTGCTAAGTCAGACACTTCATTTACTACTTCTACTGCCTCATGTTCTACTTTATAATCTGGACTTTTGGTTAAAATCACATGTTTTCGATTTGGTAACACTCTACCTAGCGATTCAAACGTTTTTCTTCCCATTATAATCGTTTTTCCAGTTGTCAATCTCTTAAATCGTTTCAAATCTTCTGGCAAATGCCAAATCAATTGATTGTCTTTTCCAATTACATTATTCTTTGCTGTTGCTACAATAATACTTAACATTTCTCCTCCTAAACAGAAACTGGCATATCAATTTTTCCTAAATGTTGATAATCTTCTAGCTTAATATCATCAATGGTAAATTGATAAAAATCTTTTATATCTGGGTTAATCCATAATTTTGGTGCTGGTAATGCTTTATCTTTTCTTGCAATTTGTTCTTTCATTCCTTCTATTTGATTTTCATAAATATGAGCATTACTGATGCATACTGTTAGTAATCCTGGTTTGTACCCTGTTACTTGTGCTAATAAATGAACTAATACTGCATATTGCACCACATTAAACGGATTTCCTAATGGCAAATCATTTGAACGTATGGTTAGCATACAATTTAATTTTCCTGCTGTAACATCCCAACAACTATTAAACACACATGGATATAAAGCACCTGTATTTAAGTATGGAATTTGCCATAAGTTAATAATCATTCTTCTACTTTGAGGATTGGTTTTTAGTTGCTCTATTAAAGTATCAATTTGTTTAAATTCTTTTACCACCCAACCATAAGAGGTTCCAATGGTTCCATCTTCCATTTCCCATTCGTCCCAAATATGTACATTATTTGCTTGTAATTCTTTTACATTATTAGATTGTTGTTGAAAAATCCATAATAATTCTTTTACTGCTGTTTTAAATGCTACAAATTTGGTTGTTAAAATTGGAAATTCCTCTTCTAAGTTAAATTGCATTATTTGATGTGGTAATTTGTAAGTTGGTGTACCTGTTCTATTTTGGTCATAATATCCTTCTTTTAAAATTTTGTCTGCCATGTTAATATAAATTTCATCAAATTTACTCATATTATTTCATTCCTTTCTACCATAAAGGACAGTTCTAAAAAAGAACTGTCCCAATTATTTTTAATCACTACTCAATTGTATTTATTAGCTTCTTGACATATTTTCTCCTCTACCTTCTGGAAGTGCTGGAACATCTAAAACAATTTTTATTCTTAATACACAACTAACAGCTCTACCAAATTTACTGTTTTTAATTCTTTGCCATAATGATGGTTTCACTTGTACTCTTGTATCTTCAATATAAGTATCATTATCTGGTTTATTTTCCATTAATTTATCTACTTTTGCTGTTACTTCTGCTGGTACTTGCTCAATTGTTTGTACTACTGTTTTTTCTTCTACTTCGTCTTTATCGTAATCTACTGGTACAGGAATTACTTTTAATGCATCTGCTACCTCAATTCCAATGTAACTTAATGCTTTTGATCTATCTTCAATTCTTTCCATATCAATTTCAATATGTAAATTAGATTCTAGATTTACAATTCTAGCATTTACTAATTTTACTGCATCTGTACAATTTTGTGAGGTTTCGCTTTTTGACCTTCCTATAATTCCTAATGCTTCAATAATGTCTTCTCCAAAAGAAGCTTCTGCCTCTGTTACTGCATCTTTCCAATCCTTTTCTTTGTTTTGAACTGTTTGCAATAAACATTTTAATTCTCCTGCTGCTGCAATGTTGTTTTCTCTTTGTCTAATCAATTCTTCGATTTGTTTGGT
>CAOJXM010000163.1 GCA_948465625.1 uncultured Clostridium sp.
TTCCCATGCTTTAGTTACTATAGTATTTACATTGTTGCTTACCCCTATGGTAGATAGTGGTGGCTCTTGCTCAAAACCAGTTGCAATAACAGTAATTGAGATATTGTCTTCCATTTTGTCATCGATTACCGCACCAAAGATAATGTTTGCTTCTGGATCTACACTTCTTTGTACTAATTCTGCTGCTGTGTTTACTTCGTGTAATCCTAAGTCACTACCTCCAGTAATGTTAATAATAACACCTCTTGCTCCTTCAATTGAAGTTTCTAATAATGGACTTTGAATTGCTTGTTTTGCTGCATCTTCTGCTCTATTTTCTCCTGTTGCTTGTCCAATTCCCATATGAGCCATTCCTGTATTTAACATGATGGTTTTAACATCGGCAAAGTCTAAGTTTACAAGTCCTGGTACTGCAATTAAGTCTGATATACCTTGTACACCTTGTCTTAATACATCATCTGCCATTTTGAAAGCGTCTACAATTGATGTTTTGCGATCAATGATTTGTAATAATTTATCATTTGGTATCACAACTAATGTATCTACTTTTCCTTTTAAGCTTTCTACTCCACGTTCTGCTTGTGACAATCTCTTTTTTCCTTCAAATGTAAATGGTTTGGTAACAACACCTATAGTTAAAATCCCCATTTCTTTTGCTACACCTGCTACGATTGGAGCCGCACCAGTTCCAGTTCCTCCTCCCATACCAGCGGTTACAAATACCATGTCTGCTCCACGTAATACTTCTGCGATTTCAGATTTGGTTTCTTCTGCTGATTGTGCTCCTATATCTGGGTTTGCTCCTGCACCAAGTCCTCTTGTTATTTTTTCTCCTATTTGGATTTTGGTAGATGCTTTTGATTCTTGAAGTGCTTGTCGATCCGTATTAACAGATATAAATTCTACTCCTCTTATTCCTGTTTCCACCATTCTGTTAACCGCATTGTTTCCAGCTCCTCCAACACCAATTACTTTTATTGTGGCTGTTCCATCCATCATTCTATTGTCCATTTCATCATAATCCTTCATCATGTTTCTTCCTCCCTAACTTTATATAATCTATTCCATAAATCTTTTACGCTATTTTCTTTAAGTGTAAAAAAATTCTTTTATCCTTCCTAATAGGTTCTTTACAAAATTTTCTTCTGATTTCACATCAATACTACTTGATACGGTTTTGGCAAATGGTCTTGCCGCAATGTACCTTGTTAATGCATAAGCTGCTCGATAAGTAGGTTTTACCGTATTAATTAGTCGCCCTGTCGAAATTTTTACTGGTATGTTTAATGTTATTTTTCCTGCTACATCACTTTTACTAATATTGGTTATGCCTTGTCCTGTTAAAATAACATTATTAATCCTAGATTTTATTCCTTGGTTGCTAATGTCTTTGTTGACCAATGAGAAAATTTCTTCTACCCTTGCTTCTATGATTTCAATTAGTTCTGAACTTTTTATGGCTTTGCTTCTATTTTCTCCTCTACAAGTATTTAATATAATATCATTATCATTATCGATAAATGATTTTAAGGCTAATCCATATTGTCTTTTTAATTTGTCTGCTTCTTCTTCTGAAATATCTAATACGATTGCAATATCACTTGTGATGTTTTCTCCACCTAGTGGTATTGTATTGGTATAAAGAAAGGATTCTCCTTCAAATACTCCTATGTCTGTGTTGCCTGCTCCAATGTCTAAAATCATAACATTATCGTTTAATTCGTTGGCATCTAGTATTAAATTTCTTTCTGCTAGTGTAACTGGTACCATACCATCCATTTCAATTCCTGCTCGTTTTAAAATCGAATGAATTTGCTTAATATAGTCTTTTTGAGCAAGTACAATTTGTGCATTTAATGTAAATTCGGAACTCAAATTTCCTACTGGATCCTGCACAATTTTCCCATCTTTTAATATGAATTTATTGGGAACAATATCAATAATGGTTTTGCCTTCTGGTACTTCTATGTCTCTTACTTGCATAATGGCTGATGCAACATCTCTTACCGCAATTCCTGCGTATTTATCTTTTAGTTCTTTGGTTATACTATTTTGAACAACTGTTGCATATTTACCAGGAATAGTAACATATGCAGAATTGATTTTCAAATTAACTTCTTCTTCAGCTTCTCTAATTGTTTTAGCGATTGCTAGAGCAACTTCTTCTTCGTTTATAATTTTGCCTCTTTTAATACCTTCGCATTTGCAGTTGGTTGCACACATAATCTCTATTTGATTGAAATTATTGACTTCTCCTACAATGGTAGATATTTTTGAGGTACCTATATCAATTCCAACAATTATATCTCCTATTGCCAAGTTTACTCCTCCATTTTCAATGTAATTTTTCTATAGCTAAGGATATTATATTTTTACAAAAATGTCAATAGAATTTGTAATATTTTTGTAACATTTTTGTATTATTTTTGTAATATTGTATTTTGCTATTCTTCTTTCCCTTTAGGCTGTATGTTTTTGTTGTTTTTACTTGTCCATTTGTCAATATAATATCTTCTGATGATGGCTAAATTGGTAAACATTCTACCTACAAACACTACAATCGCAGCTAAATAGATGTCTACATTTAACCTTTCTCCTAAGTAAGTTAAAGCTATGGATAAGATAGCGTTTCCAAAAAAACCAGATACAAATATTTTTAAATCAAAGTTTCCTTTTAGCACAGATGTGATTCCCCCAAAAACAGAATCCAATGCCGCAATTACAGAAATGGCTAGATATCCTGACATTGTATAGGGAATTACGGGAGCATTCATTCCCATTAAAGCTCCTATGATACACCCAATTAATATTGCAATCAATATCATTTTATTTTTCCTCCTTTACTTGCATATATTTCACTTCTAATTCTTTGTTATACGGATTTATTTTTATATTGTTTTGTCTTTCTAATTTTGTATTTTTTCCCTCTACTGCCATTTGATCCATAAATCCAATTGTTTTGGTATTAAGTGCACTTTCTAGGTATTTTGGATCTCCAATTGCTTTAATGACATAAGGTGATGATGTTCTTTCTACATTGACTAAGATAACTTTTTCTACAATATCTACAATATCGGTCATATTTACAATTCGTTTATCATTGATGCTAATGGCTTCTGCTCCTGCTAATCTTAATTCATTTACTAAGTCATACAAATCTCTTGCCAAAATCACTTCTTCTGCATCTGTTAATGTTACTACAATGCCATCTCCTCTTACCTCTGTTAATCCTGCAATTTTTTTGGCTTGTTCTAATTCATTGGCTAATAATTGTGAAGTTTCTTGGTTAGATGCTTTGCTCTTATTGTATTCCTCTA
>CAOJXM010000164.1 GCA_948465625.1 uncultured Clostridium sp.
ATTAACTAGTAGAAACTAGATATAAAAAATTTACAAAAAAGGGTCAATAGGGACGGTTCTTTTTGGTCCAAATTGGACCAAAAAGAACCGTCCCTATTGGGGAAAAAAGGAGAGAAAGTTATGATTTTAAAAGGTAAAAAGATTTTGATTATGGGTGTTAGAAATAAGTGGAGTATTGCTTGGGGAGCAGCACAAGCAGCAACAGAGCAAGGGGCACAAGTTATTTTTACACATAATGCAACAGAGAATATGGAGAAGTTGAATGCTCTTATTAATGAGATTCCAGGGGCTAAGTCATATGCGTGTGATGCCTCTACAGATGAAAGTATAAAAACGGCACTAGAAGCAGTAAAAAAGGATTTTGGTAAGATTGATGGAATTTTACATTGTATTGCGCATGCCAATACCGAGGATTTAAGAAATGATTTTATTCAAACTTCAAGAGAAGGTTTTGCTCATGCAAGTGATATTAGTGCTTATTCTTTTGTGGCAACTGCTCGATTAGCTAAAGAATTAGATTTGCTAAACGATGGAGCAAGCTTAGTGGCTTTAACTTATTTTGGTTCAGAGAAGACAATGGATAATTATAATGTAATGGGGGTAGCAAAAGCAGCATTAGAGGCAAGTATTCGCTATTTGTCAAAAGATTTAGGAAAAAATAATATGCGTGTGAATGCGATTTCTGCAGGACCAATTAAGACTTTGTCTGCAAAAGGAATTAAGGATTTTGGTACAATTCTAGATGTAGTAGAAGAACGTGCACCATTAAAAAGAAATGTGACTCAGTTAGAGGTTGGAAATGTGGCAGCATTTTTGTTTAGTGATTTAGCAACTGCTGTTACAGGAGAGGTTATCCATGTAGATAATGGATTTTCGATAACAGGAATTTAGATAAGAAAAAAGAACTTATTTACTTGGAAGAAGTAAACGAGTTCTTTTTTTGTTTTACAAAGGATGAATGGTAAAAGATTAATGGATTTCTGTAAATTCAATGTCTTTTTTACTATATTCTTCTGGTTTTAAGCCTACGGTATGTTTCATTTTATCTAATAAAAAGATAAAGAATACAGTAAAAATACAACCAGAGATGATTAGGGTATAAGAAGTGTTAGCAATACCTAATAAACCAGAAATAGCAAAGGTAAGGATAGTACGTGCTATTCCATAACTTAATTCATAAGCAGAGATGATATTATCTCTCATGGTATGAGAAGCAAAACTGTTTAAGTAAGTTTTGATTAACGTATAGAAGGGGCCTTTTATGATGTTTTGTAAAATGAATAATAGCATGATAAACCAAAAGGAAAAGCTGATACCATTTGTGTTTAAACCTAAAAATCCCATAGTAATCATAGAAATGGTAATGGTTATACTAAAAACAGTTAAGGTTCTATTTCGATAGTGTTTATGAAACCAAAGGGCTTTAGCCGAAGAAAAGCCTGCAATGAGTTGCATAATAGCAAATACAATTCCAAAGTATTGGTTTGGCAATTGTATTTCAGTTTGCAAACTGCTTCTTAAGTTTACTAAGATTGCTAATACGCCATTAAAAGTAGCACCAAACAAAATAAGGTATTTTAGTCGGTTTGATTTAAAGATAAAGGCAAAGGCTTGTTTTAAATCAAATAATTGTTTTTTGGCAGAGAATGCTTTTTCCTCTTCTATATCCTGTGGCAATTCTTTAAAACGATAAGCTAAAAAAGCAGATACAATACAACCAAGGAAGCATATTACCATTGGAACATATCCGTTGATAATAAATAAAAATCCTGTGGCGATGGAAGTAATAGCATCGATGTAGTAATAATAGGAAGAGGCTCTTCCATCTATTTTGGAAAATTTTTCATTGCGTTTCTCGGTTTTAGGAATAGAGCTATATAATAGATTGGTTTCTGCTATAGTTTTTAAATTAAATCCAATCGCCATAAAAAAGTTAGAAAGGATTAAAATCGGAATATTGGTTGCTAATATAAAAATAAGCATTTCTAATGCTAAAAATAAATTTCCTAAAATTATACTTTTTCTTTGCCCTAATTTTTGAACCAGTAAGTTAACTGGAATCATAAGTAAGAATTTAAAAATAGGGTAAAAAGCATCGACAAAAAATACTTCTGCTGCATTGATTCCTTTGGTTTGTGTTAAAAATAGGAAACTTACTGAATAGTAAAATAGTAAGTCCCAAGATAAAGCTTTGTAAAAAGGAAATAATTTTACATTATATTCTTTGTTTCTACTGATTTCATTCGTTTGCATTGTTTTCCTCCTAAAAAATACTTTTTTAAATTATATAACAAGGAAGAAAAATTGTAAATATAAATTGACATTAATCCTTTCTCTTGATAAGATAAGAATAGAATAAAAAAGGAGTTGGCAAGAATGCTTTTGTATCCAGATTTGTATTTAAAAAGAGCAACAGAATTTAGGTTGGATTGTATCCGTGAAAATGGCATTAAAGGGATTATTTTAGATGTAGACAATACGTTAATTGATTATTATAAAAATATGCTAGAAGGGGTAGAAGATTGGTGCAAAGCATTAAAAAAAGAAGGAATTAAGTTTTGTATTGCTTCGAATAGCAATAAGAAGCAAAAGGTAGAAATGGTAGCTAGTAGATTAGGAATACCATATGTGTTTTTTGCTAAAAAACCATTAAAAAGGGGATTGTATCAGGCAAAGGAAATTCTTGGGTTAGAGCAAAGGCAAATAGCAGTAATTGGCGATCAAATTTTTACAGATGTGCTAGGAGCGAATCGTTGTAAGATGTATTCGGTTTTGGTAGAACCAATTGAAGAAAAAGATATTTTTATTACGATTATTAAAAGACCAATTGAAAATTGTATTAAGAAAAGATATCAAAAATACTTGTCAAAAAATAAAAAATAGAGTATAATAAATAATACACTGTATATGGGGGTGTAATTGGTTTCGACAGTAATGTAGAAGTAAGAATAGCGAGTAGTGGATTCTCGTTGGCCACTTAAAAAACGAGAGAATAAATATAAACGCTAGAAATAATGAATTAGCATTAGCTGCCTAGTTGCGGCTACGTTTTATGATAAAGGCCTACGGTTATCATAAGATGTCGAAATAGTAGGAAACGAAGCTATTTTTTCCTTGGAAATAGGGGGTAAATAAAGGATACTAATTTCTTAAAGTTTGTTTGTTGACTTAAGAAATTGGGAAATTAGACAACAAACTGCACTCGGAGAAGTTCTTATGGAAGGATTATTGGACAGGAGTTCGACTCTCCTCACCTCCACCAAGCAGGGCACGAAATTAACCATTTTGTGTCTTTTTCTATTTTTATGT
>CAOJXM010000165.1 GCA_948465625.1 uncultured Clostridium sp.
AATATATTACGAGAATAACATATTAATTTGTTTCACATCATTGACATACTTACAATACGAGGTGGTTCTTTTTACCAAAAACAATTGAAACTTTACATAAAGTATGATATAATAGAACTATATGAGCAATCAAGCTTGTATTTTGCAACAAATCCCTGTAAAATTTAAAAACGAACATAAAATCTAAAGAAGGGAGAGTTTACCATGGCAGGAAAAGACATTATGACGAGAGTTATTATTGTAGCATTGGTCACATCAGTAGTTGCTAATCCGATATGTCCCTATTACATATATCGGATTTTAAGGAGAATGACCAAAAATGTCATAGGAATGACAAGAAAGACGAACCAAATGTTGTCTATTTTAGTAAGTGAGATACTCATCCTTGTTTCTATGATTTTTGGAATGCTTATTCAACCATACGGAGTGATAGGAGAAGCTATTATTGCAGTTTTTTATAGTTTCTCTATCGTATGGGGAGTGCTTCCTTATTGGTTTTTATGCAAGCCGAGTTGGTAAACAAACAAGAGGCAGATGACTTTAACAAAAGTCAATCTGCCTTTTGACATTTTTAGAAAAATATAATAAAATCAGACTAGCAAAAGAAGCAAGGAGATAAAAAATATGAAAGAAGTAACATGGACACCAGAACAAACACAAGCAATTGAAGAAAAAGATTGTAATATATTAGTAGCAGCAGCAGCTCGGAAGTGGTAAAACAGCGGTGCTAGTAGAAAGAATGATACAAAAAATAGTAAAACAAAAGTTAGATATTGATAAAATACTGGTAGTAACCTTTACCAATGCAGCTGCTTCGGAGATGCGTCAAAGAATATTAGATGCTATCTACCAAAAGTTGGAAGAAAATCCAGAAGATGAGCATATGCAAAAACAATTAACATTAATTACCAAAGCTAGCATTTGTACCATACATGCTTTTTGCTTAGAAGTAATTAAAAACTATTTCTATCATATTGATGTATCTGCAAACTTTAGAATAGGAGATACCACAGAAATTGAAATTTTAAAACAGGAAGTACTAGAAGACATTTTTGAGGATAAATATTTAAACCAAGAAGAAGAATTTTTAGACTTAATCCATACCTATACTAATTATAGTGGGGATGACAATTTAAAAGAAATTTTACTGAAAATACATCAATCAATTCAAAGTAGTCCATTTCCAGAACAATGGTTAGAAGAACAAGTAGAACAATTTAATTTAGGAGATAAGTTAGACCAAGACTTCTCCCAAACAATATGGGGACAAATCTTATTAACTAATTTTAAAAATGAAATAACTGCGTGTATTACCGAATTAAAGAGTATTAGCAAAGAATTAGAAAAATATAGTGAACTAGACAAATTTAAAAATGTGATTATAGCAGATGAAGAGAAATTAGAGGAAATTAGGGCAAATTTGGAAAATTGGGATAAAGCCTATTTCTTAACACAAGAAATGAAATTTGATAAATGGCCAGTCGATAAAAAAATTACATTGGAAGTAAAAGAATTAGCAAAAGAAAAAAGAGATGCAATTAAAAAGAAATTTTCTAAGATACAAAATAAAATCTTGATTTATGATTCCAAACAAGCCAATCAAGATATTTATGCGATGTATCCTATCTTAAAAGCAATCAAAAATATTATACTAGAATTTGACCAAGAATTTGCAAAACGAAAAAGGGAAAAAAATATCATTGATTTTCATGATATTGAGCATTTTGCATTAAAAATTTTAGTAAAAGAAAATGAGCCTACTATGGTAGCAAAACACTACCAAGAAAAGTTTGTAGAAATTGCAATTGATGAATATCAAGATAGTAACTTAGTACAAGAGTATATTTTATCTACTATATCCAACGGTCATAATATCTTTATGGTAGGAGATGTGAAACAAAGTATTTATAAATTTAGGCAAGCAAGACCAGAATTATTTATCAGTAAATATGAAACCTATGAGTTAAAAGAAAACCAACAAAGAGAGCAAAATTTAAAAATTCAATTGTTTAAAAATTTTAGAAGTAGAAACAACATATTACAAGTAACTAACTTGATTTTTCAGGAGATTATGAGTAAAGCATTAGGGGATATCGAATATGATAAAAAAGAATATTTGAATTTAGGAGCTAATTACGAAGAACCAAAACAAGAAATAAATTATGCAGGAAAAACAGAATTACACGTAATCAATTTAAAAGAGCAGCCAGAACGAGAGGCTGAGGAAGAAGAAATAGAAAGAATTGAAGACATTGTAGTAGAAGCAAAATTAGTAGCCCAAAAGATAAAAGAATTAATCAAGAGTAAATATCAAGTTTACGATAAAAAACAAGGGTATCGAGACATTACCTATAAAGACATTGTAGTATTATTACGTAGTACTGCTGTATTAGCACCGATTTATGAAAAGGAAATTAATGCATTAGACATACCAGTTTTTAGTGATACTTCTACACAATATTTAGAAGCAACAGAAATTCAAACCATTATGGCATTATTAAAAATAATTGATAATCCAATGCAAGATATTCCATTGGTTACGATTATGCGTTCTATGATAGGCAGATTTGATGATAATGAGTTAATACAGATAAAATTAGAAGGAACAGGGAATAATTTTTATCAAATTTTACTAGAGGCAAAAGACAAAGTAAGTGTTGGCTTAAAACAAAAAATTGAAAAATTGCTAGCCAATTTAGAGAAATGGCGTAAAGAGCAAGAATATATGTCGTTAGAAGAATTTATTTGGAAGCTTTATTTAGATACAGGATATTATCATTATGTAGGATTGATGCCAAATGGTATTTTAAAGCAAGCAAATTTAAAAATGCTATTTGAACAAGCAAAACAGTATGAAAATTCAAGTTTTAAAGGATTATTCAACTTTATTAATTTTATCAATAAATTAAAAAGTAGCAATGGAGATATGAGTTCTGCAAAACTAATTGGAGAAAACGAAGACGTGGTAAGGATTATGAGTATTCATAAAAGTAAAGGATTGGAATTTCCTGTTGTATTTTTAAGTGGAACGGGAAAGCACTTTAATTTACAAGACTTAAACGATAATATCTTATTCCATCAAGACCTGGGATTAGGACCCAAATATGTGGATTATGAAAGAAGAATTGAGTATAATACATTAGCCAAAGAAGCACTTCGCTATCAAGCAAAAGTAGAAACATTATCAGAGGAAATGAGAGTACTTTATGTTGCATTAACTCGTGCAAAAGAAAAATTAATCATAACAGGATTAGCAAAAGATTGGCAAGAAGAAGGTAAAAAGA
>CAOJXM010000166.1 GCA_948465625.1 uncultured Clostridium sp.
TAGTTGGGACATTTTCCTATTTCATTACTTAAGACATTATCATATTTCATTCATATATCATAAAGTAAAATTATGGCACCATTTGACTTTTTTGAGTAAAAGTGCTATAATAGTCTTAATTACATATTAATCATTTCTTGAAAGGAGAACATTATGAACGAGCGGAAAAGAGAAGAAATAGGAAATATAATTTTTTTTGGTATGATATTAGGTATCATGATATTAGGAGGTATTGCAGGAATTAGATACACCTGTTATCTTCATTACCTATATCAATTGTCAGTTTTGGAGCTTATATTTCTTGTACCTTTTGCTATAATATCAGGTGCCGTGTTAGCTATATGGATTTGCATGATGGGAGGATTTATGATAGCAATTGCGGTGAGCATTCTTAATCTGATATTTGAAGAAGTCGAAAATGCATTAAAGAAATGAAAAAAGAAAGGAAGTAATATCCTTCTTTCCTATTAACGTTTTTATTAATAGCTTGGAAAGCCCCAGTGTATCTGGAGCTTTTTAAGTTGTGCTATTACTTTTTCAATAATTTTAAGAAAATCTTAAAAAAGTAGTACAAAAATATAATAAACTATGATAAAATAGGTAAAGTAAAAATAAAATAGTTAGGAGAGTGTTAAAATTGGCTGAAGTAGCATTTAAAAGAGTATTATTAAAGCTAAGTGGAGAAGCATTAGCCGGAGATAAAAAAACAGGAGTTTATGCAGATGTAATAGGAAAAATCTGTGACGAGGTTAAAAATCTTGCAGACTTAGGAGTGCAAGTAGCAATTGTTGTAGGAGGAGGAAACTTTTGGAGAGGAAGATATGGTCACCAAATGGAAAGAACCACCTCAGACTATATGGGAATGTTAGCAACTGCAATGAATGCATTAGCATTACAAGATACATTAGAAGCAAGAGGGTTATCAACTAGAGTACAAACTGCAATCGAAATGAGACAAATTGCAGAACCATACATAAAAAGAAAAGCAATCAAACATTTAGAAAAAGGTAGAGTTGTTATTTTTGCTTGTGGAACAGGAAACCCATACTTTACAACCGATACAGGAGCAGCACTAAGAGCAGCAGAAATTGATGCAGATGTTATCTTACTTGCTAAAACAATTGATGGTGTATATTCAGCAGACCCTAAAATCGATCCAACTGCTGTAAAATATGACCAAATTAGCTACACAGACATATTAACCGAAGATTTAAAAGTAATGGACTCTACAGCAACAGCACTTTGTAGAGATAATCAAATACCATTAATGGTATTTGGAATTGATCAACCAGAAAACATGGTAAAAATCGTAAAAGGTGAAAAGATTGGTACCATTGTAAAATAAAATGGTAAGGAGAAGAATTATGGATTTTAGTCAAATTAAAGAAAAAATGAATAAAACAATTAGCGTATTTCAAGAAAATTTATCAGAGGTAAGAGCAGGTAGAGCAAATCCTGCTATCTTAAATAAAATAAAAGTAGATTACTATGGGGTACCAACACCAGTAAGCCAGGTGGCTGGTATATCTGTACCAGAGGCAAGACTAATTGTGATACAACCTTGGGATGCAAGTGTACTAAAAGATATTGAAAAAGCAATTTTAGCATCTGACATTGGAATTAATCCAAACAATGATGGAAAAGTAATTCGTTTAGCTTTTCCAGAATTAAATGAGGAAAGAAGAAAAGAATTAGTAAAAGAAATTAGAAAAATGGCAGAAGAAGCAAAAGTAGCCGTTCGTTCTATTAGAAGAGACGGAATTGATGAATTTAAGAAAAAACAAAAAGAAAGCGAAATCACAGAAGATGATTTAAAAGTAGCAGAAGATAATATCCAAAAGCTAACAGATAAAAGTATCGAAGAAATTGACGCCATCTTAGCAAACAAAGAAAAAGAAATTATGAGTGTATAGGAGTAGAGAATATGACAATAGAAGACATTGATCCAAATAATTTACCTAAGCACATTGGAATTATTATGGATGGCAATCGAACTTGGGCAAGAAATAGAAATTTAGACCCAAAGTTAGGTCATAAACAAGGGGCAGATACACTAGAAAACATAGTAAGATATGCCAATAAAATAGGAATTAAATATCTTACTGTATATGCCTTTTCTACTGAAAACTGGAAACGTACCAAAGAGGAAGTAGGAGCATTGATGTTGCTCTTACAAAACTATTTGGCAGACTTCTTAAAAAGAGCAGATACCGAAAATGTACAAATAAAAGTATTAGGAGATGTATCTGCCCTATCAAAAGGATTACAAAATAGTATCCAAAAGTCAATTGAAAAAACCAAAAACAATACAGGGATTCAATTTAATATTGCCTTTAACTATGGCGGTAGAGCAGAAATTATTCATGCTGTTAAAAAAATAGCAAAACTCGTAAAAGAAGATAGCATAAAAATTGATGAAATTGACGAAGAAATAATGGCAAACAATTTATATACCAGTAAAATACCAGACCCAGAAATTATTGTAAGAACAAGTGGACAAATTAGAACAAGTAATTTTTTAACTTGGCAAAGTGTATATTCAGAATATGTATTTTTAGAGAAAAATTGGCCAGACTTTAAAGAAGAAGATTTACTACAAGTTATACACGAATACCAAGGAAGAACCATAAAAAAAGGAAAATAGGTGAATATATGTTAAAAAGACTTACTTCAGCATTATTAGGATTACCTTTGGTAATTATAATCTTAGTATTGGGAAATAAATATATTGTAGATATTGCATTTGCAATCATAGCGGCAATGAGTTTACATGAATTTTTTAATGCTTTAAAAAACGAAGCAAAACCAGTTATTTGGATTGGATATGTAGCAGCAGCTTTAATTGCTTTTATCCATATTATTCCATTGCAACATGCTATTACCATTGTAAGTGTACTAATACCTCGGTGGAATAACCGTACTATTTTTACAAGTTGTTTTAACAGATATGCAAATTGATATAAAAGACATTTCGATTACATTTTTTGGAATCTGCTATATCCCATTGTTTTTGATGTTTATTCCGCTAATCAATGGAATGGAAAATGGAAAAATATTAGTATGGTACATTTTGTTGGCTGCTTGGGGAACTGATACATTTGCTTATTTAATAGGAAAAACAATGGGAAAACACAAATTTAGTAAAATTAGTCCTAAAAAAACAATTGAAGGTTGTATTGGAGGAACTATAGGAGCTGTAATCTTAATATTGATTTATACTTATGTATGTAATACATATTTTGCAATGAATATATCATATA
>CAOJXM010000167.1 GCA_948465625.1 uncultured Clostridium sp.
AAATTTAAAGAAAGTACTAATTATTTTAGTAATCATTGCCATTTGTATGGTAGGATTTTTAGGGATTTATCAAGAAGATAAAAATGTAATGCGTAATAAAATAGCCCAATACAATTTGGGGATGAATTTAGAAGGCTATCGTCTAATTTCTTTTGGAGTCGATACTTCTACCAAAGAGGTCATTTATGATGCAGAAGGAAAAGAAGTAACCGATGGAAAAAATGAAGATGGTACCTTAAAAGAAGGTTACACAAAGGAAGATAAAAAAGTAAATCCAGATGAAGTATTAACTTATGAAAATTACATATTAACGAAAAAAATATTAGAAAATCGATTAGACCGATTAGGAGTAACACACTATAATATCAAACAAAACAATGAGAATGGTAGAATTATCATCGAATTAACAGAAGAATCAAGAACAGATGATATTATTGATTACTTACAATACCAAGGAGAATTTAGTATTGTAGACCATGATACCAAAGAAGTATTATTAGCAAGTGCAGATGTAAAAGATGCACAAGCCATGTATAGTAATATGCAAACAGGTGGCACCAATGTATATTTGAATATTGAGTTTCGTAAAGAAGCAAAATCAAAATTAGAGGATATAACAAAAAACTATGTGAAAAAAGAAGTAATAGGTGAAGATGGACAAACCAAAGAAGAAGAAAAGAAAGTAGATATTAATGTTGAAGGTTCTACTTTATTATCAACAAGCTTTGATGAGATATTAACGGATGGAACATTACAATTATCAATGGGTTCTTCTACAGAAGCAAGTAAAATTAATCAATATATTCAAACAGCATCTGCAATAGCAACCACGATTGCTTCAGGAGAAGGAAAAATCCAATACAATTTAGAGGAAAATATGTATATACAAGCAACCTTTGGAAAAGAACAAGTAAATCTGTTATTATACATAACAATTGCAATAATTGCAATCGGATTACTATATTGGGTGATAAAATACAAAGCAAGTGGAATGATGAGTGCAATTGCCTACATAGGTACAATTGGTTTAGTAGCTTTATTACTAAGATATGTAAATGTTGTTATCTCATTAGAAACCATAGTAGCATTTTATGCCTTATTAGTAGCAAACTTTAGCTTTATCCAATCTACCTTAAAAGAAATGGAAAAAGAAATCCCAGTGAAGGAAGCAATGAAAAATGTGCTAAAGGCAAGGTTAAATGTAATAATAGCATTTTGTGTGATTGCAGTATCGTTTACCTTCATGAAATGGTTACCAATCTTTAGTATAGGAATGGTAATGTTCTGGGGTATCATTGCAATGCTAACTTGTAATTATTTATTTACCAAAAATCTATTAGAAAAAAATGACTAACCAAATTAAGAAAGAAAGGATATTGTAAAATGAAGATAAAAAATAACAAGAAATTGGTTTATATCATAAGTGCAATTATAATCATAATAGGTATTGTTTGTACCTTTACAATGGGATTCAAATATAGTTTAAAATACAGTGAAGCAGTAAGACTTAATATCTATATTGGAAAAGAATATAAAATGGAAGACATTAAACAAATAGCAGAAGAAGTATTTGGAAAACAAGCGATACAATATCAAGAAATAGAGATGTTTCAAGATACAGCTGCTATTACATTAAAAGAAGTAACCGATGAACAAGTAACTGCCTTTACCAATAAAATAAATGAGAAATATCAATCAGAAGCAGAACAAGTAGTTCAAAAAAAGGAAGTACCACATGAAAGATTAAAAGATATTTTAAGACCATATATCGCACCCATTACCATAACTACTGTTATTCTAATGATTGTAGTAATTCTTACAATGTACTTTACAAAAGCGAATATTATAAGCGAAGTTGCTAGTTTAATTGCCAATTTAATACTAGCAGAAGGTGTATATGTTAGTATTTTTGCGATTGCAAGAATTCCAATAGGAGAATTATTTGTAGTAGGAGCATTAGCCATTTACATATTGGTAATGTCATGTGGATTTAAAATCAAATTATTAGAAAAGCAAGAAAAGAAGAAAAAATGAGAAATGTGAAAATTTGGTGAATTTATGAAAAACGGAGATAATAAGAGAAAAACGAAGAAAAAATGAAATATAATATATATAATTGGTCTATGTTTTTTCTACATAGACCAATTTTTGGTAAAAAAACCAAAATGGAAGAAAAAGAGATTTGCTAAGATGTTCCAAAAATGCTAAAATAAAACATAGGTGGTGCATTATTCTAGTTGCATTGTCTATTATGAGGGTGGGGCTAAAAATCCACTAAAGGGCATATCGATGAAGTTTCTTATGTGTGCGTGAAACGCCCAGTTTTGCGTGTTCATAGGGAGTAAAGAATGTAGGGAAATATGTAATGGCATACATAGTATTCCCCTGCAATCGCGGAGGCTTAAATTTTTATTTTTTAAGTATAACCTATATAAAGTGCCAAGACACAATATATAGAGTAGCCTGTCTTGAGTGATGTTATTGGGATTAATTTTAAGTTATAAATCATAATAGCTAAATGATTCATAACAAATGGGTTATGAAATTGATGTTGCAAAAGAGACTAATAATAGGTAGCAATGCATAAAGGAAAACTTCTAGAATGTTTGCAGGATTGCATTAAAGTTTAGGGATTAAGGTGTAGATTTTAGTGGCTGTCTGGTATTCTTGGATTTGTCAAGAATGTTTTCTTTAAACGGAAACGGCTAAACAGTAATGGATAGTAGAAAACAGAGAAATTCAACTAGACCTCAAACTACAAAGTTTACTTAAGCTTTAACCATCTATTCTTTTTTTATGTAATAAGGAATTTCTTTGAAATTCCTATTACACAAAAATAGTAGAAATAATTTTAAAATAGGAATAGGAGAAAAGATGAAGAAGGAAAAGAATGAACAAACAAGATGGTTTATTACAGTATTTATTACTACATTCTTATTATCTATATTATTTTCATACATATCAACCAACGCCATTAATGACATTTCGATTGGTTTGGCCATTATCATATTAGTCGTTATCATATTAGTTGGTATTGTATTTGATATTATTGGAGTAGCGGTCACCGTAGCAAAAGAAGAAGAATTTCATGCAAGAGCAAGTAAAAAAATAAAAGGCTCAAAGATGGCAATTAAACTAATTCGAAATTCTGCAAAAGTAGCCAATATTTGTGCCGATGTAATAGGAGATATTTGTGGTGTATTAAGTGGTTCGGTAAGTGCTATTATTGCTTTA
>CAOJXM010000168.1 GCA_948465625.1 uncultured Clostridium sp.
AACCGATTAAAAACCATTATGGATGAACAAAATACTTATGATTTTGAAGTTTTATTTGTAAATGACGGTAGTAAAGACAATACACTAAAAATAATTCAAGATTTAAGAATTACTGATGAACGTATTTGTTATTTGAATTTATCTAGAAATTATGGTAAAGAAACTGCCATGATAGCAGGATTAGATTATGCCAAAGGTGATTGCGTTATCATCATTGATGCTGATTTACAAGATCCACCAGAGTTAATTCCACAAATGTTAGAATATTGGGAACAAGGCTATGATGATATTTTTGCAAAAAGAAAATCTAGAAAAGGTGAAACTTTCCTAAAAAAGTTTACCTCTAAAATGTATTATAAAACCTTACAAAGTATGACCAATATCGAAATTCAAAAAGATACTGGTGATTTTCGATTATTAGATAGACGTTGCGTAGAAGCACTTCGTTCGATTCGTGAATCCCAAAGATATACCAAAGGTCTTTTTAGTTGGATTGGTTATAACAAAAAAGAAATTTTATTTGACCGTGACCCTCGTGCAGCTGGACAAACAAAATGGAATTATGGTAAATTGATTAATTTATCAATTGATGGTATTACTTCTTTTACCACTTCTCCTCTTAGATGGGCTGCTATTCTTGGTATTTTAGTATCATTAGCTGGTTTTATTTATATGTTAGTTATTATTTTTAAAACTATTTTTAATGGTATTGATGTACCTGGCTACTCTTCTACTATGGTAGTAATTCTATTTTTAGGAGGTATTCAACTGATTTTCTTAGGAGTCATTGGAGAATATCTAGGACGAGCTTTTTATGAGGTAAAAGGTAGACCTTTGTACTTTGTAGACCGCTACAACGAACAAAAAGAAACAAATCTCAAAAAGAAAGATGAATAATGGAGTTTATATATGTCAAGTTTTGTTTTAAAATTAATTGCAATTGTTACAATGACACTAGACCACATTGGGTATATGGTATTTGGAAAATTATCCTTTTTTAATTGCATTGGACGTTTAGCCTTCCCTATTTTTGCTTTTCAAATTAGTGAAGGCTACTTGCATACTAAGAGTAAGAAAAATTATTTGTTTCGTTTACTCTTTTTTGCGTTTGCCTCTCAACTACCTTTTTCTTTCTTCCACTCTACCTTTTCAAGTGGTTTTGTTTTAAATATTTTTGTTACTTTACTGATTGGCTTAATTGCTATTATTGGTTATGAGCAAACTACTAATAAAGCCATTGGATTACTTTTAGTGGTATGCCTTGCTAGTACTGCTAATTTGATAAAAGCAGATTATGGTGCATTTGGTGTGTTAGCTATTTTTGTATTTCATGTATTTAAGAAAAATAAATTATATATGAACTTATCTTATCTTGCCCTTTGCGTATTAAAATACTTACCTAGCCTACTACAATCTGGATTTGCATACCAATATATTTTACTAATGATTGGTACTGCCCTACCTCTAGTCTTCATCCATTTTTATAATGGCAAAAAAGGTGTTTCTACCAAATACATCTTATATGGCTATTATCCAGTTCATCTTATGGTTTTGTATGTGATAAAGCAGATATTCTTTTAAAGGAGACAGATTTTTTCTGTCTCCCATTTTTAATATGAAATGATAACTGATGATATGATTCCCATTATCATTACAAGAGCTCCAACTACACTAAATATAATAGCAAAACGTTTTGGTAATGTTTCTCCTTTAATATAATATTCTTCCACCTTTTCTGGATTGTAATAGATTTCTATTTCTTGTCCCACTTCATATCTAGGACGAGATGTTCCATATTGTGATTCTGTTACAATCGTTTCATTTCCTGCTACATATTCAAATATTGGATGACATGTTAGACCACCCTCTCTATCCGAGTAACTAGCCATGTCTTTTACTTTTCCTAAAACGTTAACAGTACAAGTTATTTGCTTTTTCTTCTCACTTTGATACGTTACCATTCCTATGATTAGAAAAAGTCCTCCTATGACTAATGGCATTCCCAAAGTCAATATTCTGAACATCAATTCTTCATCCATCGTTTTTCCCTCTTAATATCCTAATTCTTTTAATAAATCTTTTACGGTATCTTTATATTGCTCATCTACATTAGCATAGATAACAGTATTATCAATTCGAGAAAGTACTTTATATTTTCCATCGGTTGATAAGGTGAATTTTGAATGATTCTTTAAATTTACCGTTGTTTTACTTGCATTATTTCCCTCTGATGCTTCAAAGATCGCCTTGTTATTCTCATAAAAATTATTCGCATACTCGGTATCAATTAGCTCATAAAATTCAATTTGATAACCTTCATCACTGCTAAGTGCTAAATGTACTTTGGCAACATAGCCATACTCCGAAAATTCACTGGTTGCATCTTGTACCATATATCCTTTCTTTGACATTGTCTCATAAAAATTAGAAGCAGTAATAGCCGTTTTTTCTTTATTAAAAACTGCAAAAAATACTCCAACTATTACTACAATTGCGATAACTACTCCAATTGTTATCATTACTGACTTCTTCATAAAATAATCCTCCTTTTTATTCATTTGTTTTTGTTATATCATTGCAAAACAAAAATGTCAATCAAAGTATTTGATATTTTTAAAATTATATTATTCTCTTTAAAAATTTTGTTCAATATTCCCTTTTCCCATTATATAATTTTTAATTCTTACATAGTCTGTTGCATAAATATTATTATCGTTATTAATGTCAGCTGCTTTTAAGTATGCTCCTTCTAGTTTTGCTTTTCCCATAATATGATTTTTAATTTTCACATAGTCTGTTGCATAAATTGCACCATCGCCATTTACATCCCCTTTTACTACAACCGTATAATGATATTCTTTTTGATTAAATATTAGTGTAAATTTCATATTGGTAGAAATGGTGCCTGTTGAAATTTCTTTTCCAGAAGCATCTGTAAATCTAGAAAGTTTTACATTTGGTTCACTTGAAAGTTGTTTCTTGATGTCAGCAACACTATTCCCTAATTGAAATCCAACAATATATCCATCTTGTTTGGTTAACGCAAAACCTTTTAATACTTCCGCTTCTTCTAATGGTTTTATCGTTGGTGTTGGTGTTGTTGTAGGGGTTGGTGTTGGTTTTATCGTTGGTGTTGGTGTTGTTGTAGGGGTTGGTGTTGGTTTTATCGTT
>CAOJXM010000169.1 GCA_948465625.1 uncultured Clostridium sp.
TATCTCTGTTTTATCAAACATCGCTCCCAAACTATGTGTAGACATGATAAATGCTTGGGAAGAAGGTAATTTATGGCATGCCCAAGATTTACAAATCCAAAGTTTAGACTTAATTGAGGCACTCTTTAGTGAAGTAAACCCAATCCCTGTCAAACATGCTCTTAATCACATGGGATTTGATTTTGGTAAACCTCGTTTACCTCTAGTAGAATTATCCGATGAGCATAAGTCTCTATTAGAAAATTGTATGGAGAAACATGGAATTATTAAAATTTAATGAATGTAGTGCAATTTTGTATAATTTATGCTATAATTATCTTTAGAGTATACAAATATAGGATTAGAATTGTAATTAACATAGGAAAACTAGGGGGATAAAAAATGTTAAAATTAGAAGAATCATTAGCAAATGAACATTCTATTGAATTTGAATATGAATCGATTATTGCAGATTTAGTCTCAAATGTTACGGTTCAACAAATGCAAAATTTCAGACAACATTACAATACATCTTGTTTTGAACATTGTAGAAATGTTTCTTGTTACACGACTTATTTTTATATGATTGGAGAAAAAAAGAAAATGGCAGAAAAGGTTTACATGCCTTTACTCATCCAAAAACCGCATTAGAAAATGCATCTAAACTTTTCACTCTAACCAAAAAAGAACAAGATATCATTTTAAAACATATGTGGCCAGTAACAATTGCATTACCCAAATACAAAGAAAGTTACATTATCACTTTGGTAGATAAATATTGTGCAATTCAAGAATCCATAAAAGCTTATAAATCAAAGAAAAAGTTACAATATGCTTATCGTTACGCTTATGTATTTTTAAGTATGTTTATATTATTAAGATAAATTTTAAGGATGGACCTTACTTTCAAAAGTAAAGTCCATCTTTGTTCTATTCTTCTTTTCTATTGCATACAACTTAAATAAAAAAGGAGATTGTAAACTATGATAAATGTGTTAGTTAGTGGTTGTAATGGCAAAATGGGAAAAGAAGTAATCAATGAAATAGATTATTTTGAGAATATGCTATTCTTAGGTGGTTTTGATCCCCATGATAAACGGACAAAACGCTTTTACTGTTTACACTGCTACTCAGGACATTCCTTCTAGTATTGATGTTATCATTGACTTTAGTCATCCCGATACTACCATCTCTCTACTAGAAACTGCCATTCAAAAACAAATTGCTATGGTCATTGCTACAACTGGTTTTAATAAACAACAATTACAACAAATTCATCATGCGTCAAAACACATCCCTATCTACCAATCTTACAATATGTCCTATTTCATTCAATTGATGAGTAAAGTTGTTTCTTACCTTGCTCAATCACTTTTTGATGTAGACATTGAAATCTTAGAAACACATCATCACCATAAAATTGATGCTCCTAGTGGCACCGCCCTTTTATTAGCAGATGCCATTCAATCTGCTTTAAACCGTCCTATAGAATATGTGTATAATAGAAATGGCAAACACACCAAGCGTAGCAAAAACGAAATTGGTATTTCTTCGCTTCGTGGTGGAAATATAGTAGGTGAGCATAGTGTATTCTTCTTCGGTGAATATGAAACCCTAGAAATCAAGCACACTGCTTACTCTCGTAAACTCTTTGCTCAAGGTGCTTTAAAAATTGCTGAACAAATTTGGGACCATTAGGGACGGTTCTTTTTGGTCCCAATTGGACCAAAAAGAACCGTCCCTGCTGGTCCAATTAAAATATATTAATCAAAGACAGCTTCTCTTTTTCTTGTAAATGCTCTAAAATATATTTTGTTTTTTCGATACTTGCTACCGCTTCTGCATATTCTCCTTGTTCAATATAGCCAGTCATGGCAATCAATTCTGTCTCTATTTTTTCTAATTCATCATGTTCAATGTAATAGGCTAACTTGTTTCTAGCTCTATCCCACTTTACTTGTGTTTCGTTTACCTCTTTTTGTATTTCTGTTTCTTCTTTTTCTATTTTTTCTTTTACTTGCTCTAAACTTTGTGATACCGCTACAATGGTTTCTTGTGTAAAATTTTCGGTGATATAATTGGTTACAAAGATAACAATTACGATGATAATGCTAATAATCAATTCCTTATACATTGCCCTTTTCCCCCTTCTTGTTTTTTGATTGACAAAAGATTTGTTGTTTTCCATCTAATGTTACTAATAATGCTTCTTCTGGTGTCATTTTAAATTTGGCAACTTCCTTTTTTAACCAAGTATAGTCCTTTCCTATTTTTTGCAAGTTATCACTCATAACTTTTCCATCCACCACTAAGTCGTATGCTAATCCTTCATATTCTGGCATGATATTAAAATCTTCTGGAGTCGTTGTTCGCTTATTTGGTTTTTGCACCACCGTAATTTGTCCACTGGTTTCTAATATGGCATATTCTACATCCCCTATATTTACAATGTTGTTCCCTCTTAAACGTTCTTCTAGTTCATTTATGGTAAATCTTTCCTTTTTTAGAGCTTGCTCATCAATTCTTCCTCGATAAATTAAAATTCGTGGTTTTCCACAAATTACTTCTCTTGCTCGAATGCTTTTTAAATTGATTATAGAAATCGTTAAATGCATAACCAATAAACCTAATATGGGAATGATTCCTCTAGATATAGGAATTCCTGTTTCAGTCATTGGAATAGATGCCAAATCTGCTATCATAATAGAAATAGCTAGTTCAAATGGTTGCAATTGTCCAATTTCTCTTTTTCCCATTAATCTCATCACAATTAAAACAATTATGTATAAAATGATTGATCGAACAAAAGTTATTAACATTATTTTCCTCCTATTTTTTATTTTATCAACATTCAATCATATTTTTTCCACTTTTTCACATTTTATTCATTTTCTTTCATATGTTTTTTATTTTATTTTGAATAATTTATAGTTTTTTGTAAATAATAAAATATGAACTATGAAAATAGCAATATCTTTAGAATAGGAGGTTAGATCTTATGTCTGACAATCAAAGTAATGTTCAATCTCAAAGTACAATGGGAACCATTGGTCAAGTTGTATGGAGATTTGTAGCAGCTGCTATCGTTCTTGCTATCACAGCGTTTTTTACACCTGGATTTGCAATTAATAATATATGGTCATTGGCATTAGCTGCAGTAGTTC
>CAOJXM010000170.1 GCA_948465625.1 uncultured Clostridium sp.
CGTTTATTGGGAAGCTTTTTTTGCTACATTATCTTTTTTACATTTTTTATAAAAATGCCACTTTCAATCATATCCAATACAGAATATATTAAAATCACAGCACCAATTGTTACCAAAATAGCACTTTCATGAAAAAGAATAAACAAACCACATACTAGCATCATAATTGCAATACTCAATCCTGCTATCCAAGTATGAGATTCGATTTGCCTCAATTTTAGCGAAAAAGTAATTCTCATCATAGCACTATATAAAATCCAAATTCCTATGATAATGCGAAACATCGAAAGAATTTGTCTACTAAACGCAATCGTAACAATTCCTATTACAATGGCAACCGTACCATAAACCATATCATAATTATACAATTCATATTTTCCCTTTGTTACAAAATACATTAAAATTTTGTAAACACCAATCAAAATAAATAAAATACCCAAAACTGTAGAAACCACTTTTATCGTTCCTTCTGGATTTAAAATCAATACTACTCCTATTAACGCAAACAATAATGCGGTTGCAAATGCTGTCCATCCTGTTTTCTTTAATACATTTTCTAAAAACTCCATAATTTTCCTATCCTTTCTCTATTTGCATTATTGTACCAAACTATTGTGACTTTTATGTGAATTTATTTTATTTCTAAAAAACTATAGACTTTTTTTTATTTTTTGTGTATGATTATTCATATCAAGATATTTACTAGGAGGAATACAAATGTCAAAATCAATTTCAAAAATTTTAGTTATATTTTTTTTAATACTACTTATACTATCTATATCGGTAAAAGCAACAGATATTAATATGAATCTTAATACTTCACCAGAAAACAATACAATCGAAAATAACGCAATTGATGATGATATCACGAATTCAGTTACAGATACCAACACTTCTAATATGAATACCCAATATGCAAACCCAAGTGTCTCATCTTCTTTACCAGAAGCAGAACTTGGTTTAGGAAATATCTTAAACATTCTATTAATTGTTGTTGGTGTATTATTAATCTTACTTGGAATTGCGATTATCATTCGCTTAAAATAATGGAATGAATTTGTAAAAAATAGCTAATTTGCCCAATTTGTGGCATTTTAGCTATTTTTTCTATGTATAGATTAATTTAAAAAATCAATAATATTAATGAGTTTTTATGACTTAAATTTTATTAGGAGGTAAAATCTTATGACAAAGAAAATTGTTACATTATTAGTAGCTTTATTTTTAATTTGTACTACTTCTTTTGTTTTTGCTGCAGAAAACGCTGGTAGTGAAATCCAAGACTCTTTAAATAAAGCTGGTAACTCTGTTGGTAATGTTGTAAATGGTACTGGAAACGTTGTACGTGATGGTGTTGGTGCAGTTGAAAACGGATTAGAAAGCCTTGGTAATACTTTTGCTTCTGGTGCTTCTCGAGTAACAAATAACAATAATGCAAATAGAAATAATAATTATACTACTACAAGAACATCTACTGGTACTACTTTTGCTGGTATGAGTGCTAATACTTGGACTTGGTTTATTTTAGCCATTGCTGGTGTTGCAATTGTTGGTCTTATTTGGTATTACTCTATGCAAAATGATACAGAACGTAGAACACATCATAACGACTAACCAAAAAAATCTCTAGGATATGGTACATATCAACTAGAGATTTTTACATAACTATTCTAAATACTTCTTCAAAAACTTACCTGTATAAGATTGCTCATTTTTTATGATTTGTTCTGGTGTACCAATAGCAATCACTTGTCCGCCTTTATCCCCACCCTCTGGACCTAAATCAATAATATGGTCTGCTGTTTTAATTAAATCCAAATTATGTTCAATTACTACAATACTATTTCCTGTATCTACAATTCTTTGTAAAATGTCAACTAATCGATGCACATCTGCAATGTGTAATCCCGTGGTTGGCTCATCTAAAATATATAAGGTTTTTCCAGTCGCTTTTTTGGAAAGTTCAGTCGCTAATTTTACACGTTGTGCCTCTCCTCCCGATAAGGTCGTAGAAGGTTGTCCCAACTTAATATACCCCAATCCAACATCATATAATGTTTGAATTTTTTGCTTAATTCTAGGAATATTCTCAAAAAATTGCAACGCTTCTTCCACTGTCATGTCTAAAACATCCGCTATTGTTTTCCCTTTATATTTTACCTCTAAGGTTTCTCTGTTATACCTTTTTCCCTTACATACTTCACAAGGTACATAAATATCTGGTAAAAAATGCATTTCTATTTTAATAATTCCATCTCCAGAACAGGCCTCACATCTTCCTCCCTCTACATTAAAGCTAAATCTACCTTTGGCATATCCTCGTAATTTTGCTTCATTCGTTCCTGCAAAAATATCACGAATAATATCAAAAACCCCTGTATAAGTAGCTGGGTTAGAACGTGGCGTTCTTCCAATTGGAGATTGGTCTATATTAATGATTTTATCAATATTGTCAATCCCTTTGATTTCTTTACATTTACCTGGTTTTTCATTCGAACCATTCAATTCCTTTGCAATCTTTTTATAATACTTCATTAATCAAACTACTTTTTCCTGAGCCAGATACCCCAGTTACACAAGTAAATACGCCTAATGGAATTTTTACATTTACATTTTTTAAATTGTTTTGTTCTGCTCCCACTATTTCAATGGATTTTCCATTTGACTTTCTTCTTTTTTTTGGCACTACAATTTTCTTTTTGCCACTTAAATATTGCCCTGTAATAGAAGCTGGTATTTGCTTGATTTCCTCTGCTGTTCCTTGTGCGATTACATTTCCCCCATGTACACCTGCTCCTGGTCCAATATCAATAATTTGGTCTGCTGCATACATCGTATCTTCATCATGTTCTACCACTAATAGTGTATTTCCCAAATCTCTTAATTTTTTTAGGGTCGCTAACAATCTATCATTATCTCTTTGATGCAAACCAATACTTGGTTCATCTAATATATACAACACACCAGTCAATCCAGAACCAATTTGGGTTGCTAAACGAATACGTTGTGCTTCTCCTCCCGATAGAGTTCCTGCTGCTCTTGATAATGTTAAATACTCTAATCCAACATCAATCAAAAATTGCAATCTTTGATTTAATTCTTTT
>CAOJXM010000171.1 GCA_948465625.1 uncultured Clostridium sp.
ATAATTTCTGTAATGTTGATTGCTCCTTCCTCCATTTGGTCCTCCTATCCTACTAATGTTTTTATGGCTGCTAATATTAAGTCAATTGCTAGTATAAATGCATAAGAAAATAACGCACTTCTAATTATTTTTTTACCTGTTCTAATTCTTTCTTCGTCTCCAAAGCTGAATTTTTTCATGAATATTCCTGTTCCTACTGCGACTGCTGCTGCTGGTGTTGCAATTTTAATAATCCAATCTTCTATTTGTTCAAATGCTTTTTTTATTTTGGTTACTATTTTAGGATCTGCTGCATAGGTATTGGTCGTTATTGCTATGAGTGTAATGGTTAATAGTATGATAAAGATGATATAAATTATTTTTTTCTTTTTCATTTTTTCTCCTCTCTTTTACTTTTATTTTAAAATCGATAATTGTCTTGTATAAAGTGTGGAATGAGTTTTAATTTTATAGGGGGAATGATTTTGTAACCATCTGATAGAAATGCTAAACATTCAAAAGTTTCTAGTTTTTGTGAAAAAAAGTTGGTATCATATACATATTCTATTTGCTCATATTGATTAATGCTTTCTGATAAATTGGCGTTTTGTGATTGAAATCGATTTAATAGATAACTATAATTGGTTTCTTTTGCACCTTCTGATATGCTAGTAGAGTATTTTATTTTGGCTTCTTTTCCAATTTGTTTTTGTGCATCTTCTATGGTAACGATGTCATCTGTTCGAAACCAAAATTTATTGATTAGGTTTTGAATAATTGCTTTTACTGTATGTTCGTTGTGAATGGCATTTAAGAATGAGGTGTAACTTTGTGTTGCTACTATATTGATGCATTTGGCTTCTCTTGATTGGGCAAAGAATTCGGCATCTGATGCTGTGATGTATTCATGAAATTCGTCTGAAATAAAGGCAATTTTTCTTAAGTCTGTTTGTTGATGTGCTAATCTTTGCATGATTTCTGTTTGAAAGTCTAGTTTTAAATAGGTTGCTATGATTTTGGATAAGTTTTTGTATTCTGCTATGTTCATATTTAAAACTAATATTTTCCCTTCTTTTATTATTTCTTCAAATCCTTTGAAGTTTAATTCTTCTTTAACAGGACTAAAGGTGTTTATGACATCATAATCGGATAAGAAATTATTGGTTATTCTCGTAATTTCTGATTTTAAGATGGATAAGGTTCTTGAATCTAAAGTGTTGAACTCTTTTTCAAAGAATTCGATTGAACTTAATGCATCATAGCATTGTTTTTTGTTTAATTTTCCTGAATTGTTCTTTTATGATGTCTAATTTGTCTAAATAGTAGTTTGGTATGGTAATTAGTTTATGAATTTCTTGAAAGGTTACATATTGCTCATTATATAATCTACATAGTTTGATGCTTTCACATATGATTTGCTCTGCCTTATCTAACCAATAGGATTCCTGATTGTTGGGAGAAAATAGGGTTAGGATTGTTTTTAGGCGATTGGCTAGTACGATTGGCTTTAAGTTTGGTTTGTCTAGTGGATTGTATTTTATTTTCCCCCCTAATTCGATTACGATTAAGTCTTTTTTTCGTTGAAATCTTTCGCAATATTCCTGTACTTTTTTATAATAGTTGCCTTTTACATCTAGTATTAGCATTCCTATTTTTTCTTCAGGATTTTGATTTTGGTAACTGATTAGTTGCTTGGTTATGGGATACATACAAGAACTTGTTTTTCCACTTCCTATGGTTCCCGTTATTAATATGTTTTGATATAAACTTTTTTCGGGAAGATAAATTAGGTTGTTTTCTTGATTTTTTCCTACAAATATTTTTAATTCGTCTTTGCTGTTTTGCTCTTCTAAGTGATTTTTAGCTTTTTTAGGTTTGATTTTGTTTTTTAGTTTTGTGTAAATTGTATTTGCTATTATTGTATTGGCTACTAGATAGAATAAGATATAGGCTGTTTTTATATGTTTCCACCACTGAGGATATGTTTTACAAATGTCAAATGGATGCACAGCATATGGTATTATGATTTTGTTAGCCTGATAAATTGGCATGAATAGCAAACTGGCTATGATGCTACTAGCAATTACAAATATTTCTACAAATATGATTCGCCTAAAAAAACTATGATTTTGTTTCAAAATAGTTTCCTCCTTATTGTAATTTGTTTTTCTTTATATTTAATTTGGCTCCTTGTAAATTATGGAAAATAAATATATCGAAATAAAGATAAATTGAATAAAAAACAATTAAAATATTAATAATAAAAGTAATAAAAAATAGATTGATTAGTTTTTCTACTTGTCATCACCACCTATCGTTATAAGGTAGCATACACTAATTTTTATTTTTTGTCTATACTTTTTTTACTTTTTATGGTAAAATTTTATAAATTGTTGTTATGTGTTATAAAAAGCGATAGTTTTCGAGTTTTTGTAACACTTTTCGACTTAACAATTTTAGAATGGAGGGTTCTTATGCAAATTGATAAAACAACTAAAATAGGAGAATTATTAGATATGGCTCCTGAAAAAGCTGAAATTCTTTTGAATGCTGGTATGCATTGTTTGGGTTGCCCTGCTTCTCAAGCAGAAACTTTAGAAGAAGCTTGTATGGTTCATGGTATTGATGTGGATGAACTAATAGCAAAATTAAATGCATAAAGTTAAATGGATTTACAACTTAATTTTTAGTTGCAAATCCATTTTTAATGTTTTTATTATTGAAATAATTCTTTTGTTGCTTCGTTGATTGATATGTTTACTAACTTATAAATTGATATATTGTATTTTTCTCTTAGCTTTTCTAATCCATCAAATAATGATTTTCTAATTAGTAATGAATGTTGAATGGTTAATTCACCTTCTGGTTTTTCATATAAATTAATGTTTTCTGTTTTTATTAGTTCTTCAATTCAAGCATTTATTAATTTATTTTTTGAAGTGTGATATTTTTCTGTAGCTAATTTATCTAGTCTTTCATAAAGTGTATTATCAATTTGTATTGTCTTTTTCATTAATTCGTCTCTATCCCAAAATCGATCAAATGCCCCCATATATTTCTCCTTGTATAATATATTTAGGTTTTTAATAAAGGATTTACCTATAAACCTA
>CAOJXM010000172.1 GCA_948465625.1 uncultured Clostridium sp.
TATGGTTATGTAAAAAAATATTATGAAGAAAGAGGCATCCCAATTAACAATGCAGAAGCAATTCGTGTAGCAAAAGGATGTACAGGAATTAAAAGGACAACAGGTCAGCATCCAGGAGGAATTATTGTTGTACCAAAAGGACGCGAAATATTTGAATTTTGCCCAGTACAACATCCTGCAGATGACCCAAATTCAGATATTGTTACAACTCATTTTGATTATCACTCTATTGATAAAAACCTTTTAAAATTAGATATACTAGGACACGATGATCCAACTGTAATTAGAATGCTACAAGATATCACAGGAGTAGACCCACAAAAAATACCATTAGATGATAAAGAAACGATGTCTATTTTTTCTTCACCAAAAGCTTTGGGATTAACGCCAGAGCAAATTCACTCACCAGTTGGTTCTTTTGGAATACCAGAGTTTGGAACCAAATTTGTTAGAGGAATGTTAGAAGATACCAAGCCAACTACTTTTGAGGAGTTGCTTAGAATATCAGGGTTATCACATGGTACTGATGTGTGGTTAAACAATGCACAGAGTTTAATTCAAGCAGGAACCATTAAGCTAGATGAAGCTATTTGTACCAGAGATGATATTATGATTTATTTGATTAAAAAAGGAATGGAACCAAAACCTGCATTTAAAATAATGGAGTGTGTACGTAAAGGAAAAGGATTAACGCCAGAACAAGAACAATTGATGAAAGAAAGCAATGTTCCAGATTGGTATATTGCTTCTTGTAAAAAGATAAAATACATGTTCCCAAAAGCCCATGCAGCGGCCTATGTAACCATGGCCTTTCGTATTGCTTGGTTTAAGGTACATATTCCAAAAGCTTACTATGCAGCCTATTTTTCGATTCGTGCGAAAGCTTTTGATAGTGAGATTATGTGCCATGGAAAAGAAAGAGTGAAAAACAAAATGAAAGAAATCGAATTAATGGGAAATCAAGCAACTGCAAAAGATAAAGATACTTATGATGATTTAGAAATTGTTTTTGAAATGTATGAAAGAGGATTTGATTTTTTACCAATTGACTTATATGCTTCTGATTCAAAAAAGTTTATTGTAGAAGAAGAAGGTATTCGTCCACCATTAAATAGTATACCAGGGCTGGGAACAGTTGCAGCAGATAGTATTATAGATGCAAGAAAAGAGGGGAAATTCATGTCAATTGATGATTTGAAAATTCGTTCACGAGCAGGAAATTCAGTAATTGAAATGTTAAAAAATGCAGGATGCTTAGAAGGAATGACACAAAGTAATCAAATGAGTTTATTTGGATAGGAGGGTTAGTATGCCATTATATGAAAATACCATACAATTAACAGATATTTTTACCATGCAAAACTTCGTCATTTATTTGGTTATTATGAATATCATTGGATTTTTTATCATGCTAATGGATAAGAAAAAAGCACAAAAGGGAAAATGGAGAATACCAGAAAAAACACTATTACTAATTAGTTTATTAGGAGGAAGCATAGGAACATTAGTTGGTATGTACCTTTTTAGACACAAAACGCAGAAACTAAGATTTGTGATTGGATTTCCCATGATTTTGATTTTTCAAGTTATAATTGCAATTTATCTGATTGTAAAATACTAAAAAAGATTGAATTACTTACCATAAAGTGGTATAATAAAAAGGTAACCAAAACAAATAGTTTTGTAAAGTGGAGGAACAATATGGAAAATGCAAAAAAAAGAAGATACCAAATGAATGTGCGGTATGCACACAGTTGGAAACGGTGGGGAATTTATGTGTTTGACGATGAAGGAACTCCTTGTGCTTACAGAGAAATCTATGAGCCCTTCCTGGATTTTGCCGGAATCCGGTTTGAAAGGAAGCTAAAGGCGGTTGCAGAAGAGTTAAATGCAAAATATCCAGAGATAACATTGCAGAGTATCGAAGAGGCCATCAAGGAAGTGGCATCTGATAGTGGTCATAGACCTCCCATATACCTGAGATAATTTTTAGGGTGAGAGAGCCATAACTTGTAGAAATACAGGTTATGGTTCTCTTTTTTGGTTTTCCTGCATATAGATAATATAATGGATGGGAGATGATTTTTTGTTATATATAAAATTAATACAAGCTAAAGAAGAATTATATCAAAGTCAATATTGTAAATGGTTTAATTTGCTATTTTATTTTATAAAATTCATCTTTTGTATTTTAACGTTGCGAGAAGAAGAAAAGTGCTTAATTCCTTATAAAAAATTAAAGAATCCTTGGTGTATGAAGATAATTGCTAAAATGTTAGCAAAGCAGAACAAAAAGCTAATCTTAGAAGAACCATTAATGAAAAACGAAAGATTTGTAAAAGAATTAAGAAAATATTCCATTGAAATCATAAAAGGAGATAAGCTATTTGATTATACGATTTTAAATTTAATAAAATACATTGGTAACATACAAAACAAAGAAATACAAACAATGGAAATATCTTTACTAATCAATGAAGTATCACAAAAAAATTTGCAATTAATTCAATATTTATCAGAACGAGTAAAAAGGGTTAATGTGATTACCAAAAATATTACGAAGTTTAAAAAAGTAGAAGAAACACTACAAGAACAATTTGGAATTTTAATTTTGGTAACCAACAATAAGAAAAAGAGTTTAGCAAAAGCAACTCTTATTATCAATTTGGAGTTTGAAGAAGAAAATTTAAAGTTATACAATATTAATCGAAATGCAATTTTAATCAGCAAAACTTCACTTGAGATGAAAGAGAAAAGCTTTTATGGTGTATGGGTACGTGATTATTCTATTGCCATACCATCTGCAAGAATGGAAGATTCGTTTTACAAGTGTTTCGAAAAGAAAGCATTGTTAGAAAGTATAATAAATAGAACAAAATCTTATGAAGAAGTGATGAGCCAATTAGAAGAAATGCAAGTAGAAATAACAGCATTATGGGGGAAAAATGGAAAAATTCAATCAGAAGAGATAAAAAACATTTGACAAATTTATAAAAATAAGTATAATAAGAAAAGAAAAAAAGAAGGAGGAAAATT
>CAOJXM010000173.1 GCA_948465625.1 uncultured Clostridium sp.
TTAACATTTCAATTGCTTGTTTGGTTGTTTCTAATATATGTGTATTTTCAGGTTTCATTCCTAATTGAATTGCTTTTTTTACGATGTTTTTGGCTTCTTCTCCTACGGTTAGTAAGAAATCAATTTTTTGTTTTACTATTTCTTCTCCTACTTTTTCGTGTAGTTCTTTTGAAAATTCTCCTAGTTCTAGCATGTCTCCCAATATAGCTATTTTTCGATTGGCTTTGATTTCGGCTAAGTATTCGATGGCTGCTTTTACAGAGTCATAGTTTGCATTATAGCTATCATTGATAATGGTTACTTGGTTGCTGTTTTTTCTAACGTCCATTCTTCTTTTGGTTAATTCGAAGTTTTGAATGCCTGTTAAGATGTCTGGTAAGCTGATGTCTAATAATTGCCCTACTGTTATGGCACATAGGCTATTGTATACAAAGTGTTTTCCACCTACTGGTACTTTTACTTTGGTAGTGGTATTGGCTAGTTGATAGGTACTTCCTGTTTCTTCTAATTGTATGTTTTGTGCCATTAAATCACTTTGGTTATCAATACCAAAGGTTTTTACTTTGGTAGCAGTGTTTTTTTGTTGCCATTTATGTAATAGGTCGTTGTCATTGTTGATGATTAAGCTTCCATTTGGTTGCATGCCTTCTAATATTTCTAGTTTTGCTTTTAAAATGTTTTCTCGAGAGCCTAGGTTTCCAATGTGTGAGGTTCCTACGTTGGTGATGACTGCAATGGTTGGTTTGGCAATTTTGGATAGGATTTCGATTTCTTTTAATTGGTTCATTCCTAGTTCTACGACTACTGCTTCATGGTCTTTTAGTTTTAATAGGGTAAGTGGCAAACCGATTTGATTGTTGTAGTTTCCTTGTGTTTTTAGGGTGTTGTATTTTTGTGCTACTACATTGGCTACCATGTCTTTGGTGCTGGTTTTTCCACTGCTTCCTGTAATGGCAATAACGGGTATGTTATACAGACTTCTTTTATAGGCTGCTATTTGTTGCAAAGCTTGTATGGTGTCTTTTACTTTTAAAATGACTTTGTCTTTGTATTTTTGCTTGGTTTGTTCTGGTATTTCAATGTCTTGCAAGATGGCTACTTTTGCTCCTTTTTCAAAGGCTTGCTCATAAAATTGATTTCCATCAAAGTTTTCTCCCTTTATTCCTAGATATACATCATTTTCTTGTATTTCTCTGGTGTCTTTTGAAAAGTTGATACATTTTGTTTGTTCTTCTCCACAAATTTTTTCTGCTTTACATAGGTTTATGATATCTTGAACCGTTATATCTTTCATATTTACTTTCCTTTCTGAATTATTAATTGATTCATTAGGTGTATGCTGTCTGGATGAATGAGCCTCTTTTTGTTTAAGGTGTATTGCATGGCTGTTCTTAATAGTAGAAGCATTCCTTCATCAAGGTCTTTGTTGATAATTTTGTTTGTTTCTTCTAAGTCTATTGGTCTTCCTTGTTCGGTTTTGTCTGCTAAGAAGATGATTTTGGAAAAGGTGTTCATTTTTATATTTCCAGTGGTATGATAGAGGATGGCATCTACCATGTCTTGGTCAAAATGATATTTTTCTTTACAGATATGGGCTCCTATTTTTGAGTGCAATAGACTTGGCTCGTTTTTTTCAATTTCGTCTAATTCTATTTTATGAAGTTTGGCATATTCATATGCTTGCTCTTTTGGCATTTCTTTGGCAATGTCATGTGCAATTCCTACCAATCTTGCTTTTTCTATGTTTTGACTGTATTTAAAGGCTAGTTCTTCTGCTCGTTTGGCTACTCCTAGGCTATGGTTGTATCGCTTTGGTGATAAGATTTGTTTGATTTCTTGTTTTATTTTTTCAAATTCCATTGCTAGTCTTCGTCTCCTTTTAAGATTCCTGATTTGTCTTGATAGGTGGTATGTAATAGTTCTTCTGCTTTTTTGCTTAATGGCTCCCCATAGAATTCTTGATAAATTCGAATGACATCTGGGTTTTCATGGCTTAGTCTTTTTTCCATTTTTTCATCTTCTTGATAGATGTGTTCGATTCTAGCTTTTTTTGTGCTTTCCATGTTTAATAGGGTGATTTTTGGTTGCCCTCCACCACCAATGCATCCACCTCTACAGTTCATGATTTCGATGAAGTGGTATGATACGTTTCCTTTTTTTAGTTGGTCTAATAGTTTTTTGGCATTTGCCATTCCATGAGCGACTGCTACTTTTACTGGAATCCCCGCTATTTCTACTTGGGCTTCTTTGATTTCTTCCATTCCTCTTACTGGGGTAAAGTTTAGTAAGTCTTTTGGTGGATTTTGTTTGGTGATATAGTAGTATGCCGTTCTTAAGGCTGCTTCCATAACACCTCCTGTGTTTCCAAAGATAACACCTGCTCCTGTTCCTTTTGAGAATAGGTCATCAAATTTTTCTTCTTTTAGGTTTAAGAAGTCGATATTTTCTTCTTTTATCCATTTTGCTAGTTCTCTTGTGGTTAGAATATAATCTGTGTCTTGGTATCCAGAGTCTTTTAGTTGTGGTCTTTGTATTTCATATTTTTTGGCAGTACATGGTGCAATGGATACATGGATGATGTTTGCTGGTTCTATGTTTTTTTGTTTTGCAAAGTAGGTTTTGATGGTTGCTCCTAACATACTGATTGGACTTTTTGCTGTTGATAGGTTTGGTATGAATTCTGGATAAAAGATTTCACAGTATTTTACCCATGCTGGACAACAGCTTGTGAATTGTGGTAAGGTTTCTTGCTTTTGTATTCTTCTTACTAATTCGGATGCTTCTTCGGTTATGGTTAGGTCTGCTGCAAAGGTTACATCAAATACGTAGTCTGCTCCTAATTGTTTGATGGCAGATACCATTTTGCCTTCTACATAACTTCCTGGCTCTAATCCAAATTCTTCTCCTATTCCAACTCTTACGGCTGGTGCAGTTGTGATGACTACTACTTTTTCTGGATTTTTCATTTCTTCTTTTAGTTTTAAGTAGTCAAATCGTTCGGTTAT
>CAOJXM010000174.1 GCA_948465625.1 uncultured Clostridium sp.
AGCAAATCCTTTAAAACTACCTTTCTTTAAGTAATTTAACAAGAACTTAATTACAAAAATTCCTACAATAAAACTTACTAGCACACCTACTACAAATGGAATATTAAATACAAAATCCTTTAATTTATATAGGGTTGCTCCTAATACAATTGGTGCAGAAAGCATAAAAGAATATTTTGCTGTAGATTCTCTATCCACTCCCATTAGTCTACCTGTTGTCATGGTTACACCAGAACGAGAAACACCTGGTATAAAAGCAAGGGCTTGTGATAATCCAATCAAAAATGTTTGTTTAAAACTCATATTTTCATAGGTTGTTTTGTTACTAGCTTTTTTATCTACTACATATAACGTAATACCCATTACAATCAAAGCAATTGCTATAATCAATGGTTGCGTTAATAAATCCTCTGCAAAATGGTCTAGCAAAAAGCCTATGGCTCCCCCTGGTATGGTAGCAATCACAATATACCAAAACATTCTTCCTTCTGCTGATTTTTTCTTTTTTACAACTTGCTCATATCCTCCCTTAATTAATTTAATCCAATCTTTAAAAAAGAATAAGCCAATTGCTAGTAAGGTTCCAAAATGTAATGCTACATCAAAAGCTTCTGGCATTTGCCAGTTAAAAAACCAAGGTACTAAAAATAAATGTGCTGAACTTGATATGGGTAATAGTTCTGTTAATCCTTGTACTACTCCTAAAATAATCGCTTGTAAAATTGTCATCTTTCTCTCCTCTTTCCTTTGTTAATTATTTGCTTCTATTTCTTTAAACATATTATATAAGGTCTCTTGCATAAATTGTGCTGATGTAATTGGTGATACTTTGCCTGGTAATGATAATGCCCAGATAAACTTCCTTTTTAGTTGTTTTACCGCTTCTCTATCTACTCCACCTGGATTGGATGCCAAATCAATAATCAAAGCATCTTCTTTTGTCTCTTTTAAATATTCTTTATTTAAAACCATATATGGAATGGTATTAAATATAATATCAAACTCTCCTAAATGCTCTTTTAAGTCAATTAGATTGATACGTTCATAACCATATGCTTGAATCCAAGCCAAATCGGTGGTTTTTCTTGCTTCACAAGATACCTTCGCACCAATTCCATCTAGCATTTTTGCTAATATCTTTCCTATTCTTCCAAATCCCATTACTAAAACTTTATTACCATGCAAGTTTTTTGATGTTTCTGATATGGCTATTTGCAAAGCTCCCTCTGCTGTTGATATGGCACTTAAGACTGCTAATTCTTCTCTTTTTACAATATCAATTAGGTTTACCTTATTTTCTTTTGCCAATTCATACATTTCTGGCTTAATCGCACCTGCAATTACCGTTTTTCCAGATAACTTCGTTATAAATTCTTTGATTGAAAGTTTGTTATAGCTAAATGGCATATTAACATCTTGTGCATTACTTGATATTGGTAATGGTCCCACTACAATATCTGCATCTTTTACACATTCTTCTATTGTATTAGTAATCTTTATTCCTGGAAATTTTGCCTTTTCCATTCCATAGGCTAATACCTCAAATTTGTCGTTGGCTAACATTTTAGCTAACTCAACAATTCTTAAATCTCCTCCAACAACTCCAATCTTTTTAATCAAATCCATCACACTTTCTTATTATATTTAGATTTTACTTTGGATTATCTATAACCTTTAAATCTATATTAATTGTATGGTTTTTTATCTATTTTATGCTATTTTTCTTTTTCATTCTCTCTTTCTATTTGCCTTTTATCTTTTTTTCTTTTTAAATCAATATCAATATTGCTTAGTTGCCCTGCTAGCTTACCTGTTTCTTCTAAGTGTTTTTGTACTTTTAATTCTTTTTTGGTTAAGTTATATTTTCGTTCCTCTTTGTCTTCCTCTTTTGGATAATGAATAAAGCTTTTAATTGGTATAAAAACTGGCTCCTCATCTGCTTTTTCATACATTTTTGCGTCTAACTCAATCGCAACATTAATATATTTTATCGCATTCTCCTTGTCCCCTTTTAACATGCTAATTTTAGCCAAGTGATAATATGCTCCTGGCTCCACTTCTGGCTCTTGTAAGCTTTTTAAAAAGAATTTTTCTGCTTCATCCAAATCGTTGTATAACAAATTAATCATTGCTATATTATAGTCTGCATTGTAAAGTAATGTATTAATGGTTGCTGCCTTTTCGTAACAATCTTTCGCATTTTTGAAGTCATTTAATAAGGTATATACCATTCCCATATTATAGTAAATATCAAAATCATTTGGATGATATTTTAAAGCATCACTATAAACATTTACTGCTTCTTTGTATTTTTCTTGTTCACACAAAATATCGCCTAATAATTGAGTTGCCTCTAGGTATTCTGGCTTTTTGTGCAACAAATTCCTTAACATCATTGCGGATTCTTCCTTTTTTCCTAATTCATGCAGTAGAAAGGAAATTTTGTAATAAGAATCATATTCTTTTTTATTAATATCAATTACTTGGACATATTCGTCAATTGCTTTTCGCATGCCACCTTCTTTTTCATAGATTTGTGCTAACATTTTTATGTCCTAAATAACTATCTTTATATTTGGTTACCAAATCAATTAAAAACTTCTTTGCTTGTTTAGAATTATTAAATAGTAATGCTATTTTAGCTAGTGTAATATACAATAATTCCGATAAGTTTAACCCTCTATGTTCCATGTAAATTATGATGATTGGTAAAACAATCGTAATGACATACATGATTACTCTTAAGGTCATTCCAATCTGAAGTTTAAAAATGATTTCGATAAAATTAATGGCAATTCCTAAAGCTTGTAAACACAAAATCATTACATAGTTTGCATCATTTTTCTTTATCATTTTAAAAAACATAATAATGAAGAAAGAAAATGCTAATACATTGAATATTATCTTTTCTGCTAACATACTTTTCTCCTTGTATAATATATTTAGGTTTTTAATAAAGGATTTACCTATAAACCT
>CAOJXM010000175.1 GCA_948465625.1 uncultured Clostridium sp.
TATTTTCTTGGTATCTAGCACTGGATTTCCGATATTGGCTCTAATGTTAATGGCTACCCCATCTTCTACAAACAACTCAATTTTTTGAATTCCGCCTAAGGTTTCAATGGTTAAATTTGTTTTATCGGTTAATTTGTGGTCATACACATATTTTCCAACACTTCTTAAAGCATTTCCACACATTTCGCCTTCTGTTCCATCTGGATTAAACATTCTCATTCTAAAGTCTGCTACTTCAGATGGGCAAATTAATACCATTCCATCTGAACCAATTGCAAAATGTCGATTACTTACAAATTTTGCTAATTCACTCAAATTTCCTAATGTTTGATGAATGGCATCAATATATACATAATCATTTCCAAAAGCTTGCATTTTTGTAAATTTCATACTTTTTCTCCTTTATTTTGATTATTCCACTAATTGCTTAAATTTATACTAAAAAATTTGCTTCTTTTTAGTTTAATGCTTGTTCAAGGTCTTTTATAATATCTTGTGCATTTTCAATTCCTACTGATAATCGTAAGAAACGCTCATTAATTCCTAGTTTTTCTCTTACCTCTTCTGGTACTTCATGATGTGTTACTACCATTGGATAAGTAATTAAGCTTTCAACTCCCCCTAGGCTTCCAGCAAATAGTATCATGTCTACTTTTTCGATTACTTTTAAGGCGGTCTCTTTGCTATCTACTTCAAAAGAAAGCATTCCACCAAATCCACTAGATTGTTTAATGGTTGTTTTGTAATCTTTATGGTCTTCAAATCCTATATAATATACTTTTTTTACCTTTGGATGATTGCGTAACCATTCTGCCACTTTTTTGGTGTTTTCGTTATGTCTTTGCATTCTAACTTCTAGGGTTTTAATTCCTCTTAGGGTTAGCCATGCATTTAATGGTGCTAAGCATCCACCTTGATATTTTAAGAAATCTCTCATTTGATTTGCTAATTTTTCTTCTTTTACTACTACAATTCCTGCCATAGTGTCATTGTGTCCTTCTAAGTATTTGGTTCCACTGTGTAAAACAATGTCAGCTCCTAGTGTTAATGGTTTTTGATAATATGGTGTTAATAATGTATTATCCACTGCCACAATAATGCCTTTTTCTTTTGCAATTTTGTTAATTTCGGCAATGTCTGCTACTTTCATCATTGGATTGGTTGGAGATTCAATAAATACCATTTTGGTATTTGGCTTAATATTTGCTTTAAACTCTTCTATTTCGCTTAAATCTACAAAACTTGTCTCTATTTTTTGGTCTGGTAATACGGTTTGTGCAATCTCATAGGTTCCCCCATAAATATCATCTGATAAGATAACATGGTCACCTGTTTTTAAAACAGATAATGCACACATAACAGCAGCCATCCCACTTGCTAAGGCAAATCCTTGTGTTCCTTCTTCTAAAATTGCCATTGTTCTTTCTAATTCTTCTATGGTTGGGTTTTGACATCTGGTATAATCAAATCCCAAAGAATCGTTTAATGCTTTAAAACGAAATGTTGCTGTTTGAAAAATAGGAAAACTAACGGCTCCTGTCATTGGATCGCTTCCTAATGCTCCATGAACTACTTTTGAACCCATCCCCCAATTTTCTTTTTTGTCATAATCTACATAATTACTAAAATTTTTCATAGTATATCTTTCCTTTCTTATTTTTTACAAGTGGTGAAGAAAAAATTATTTTAATTCATGCGTCACTTCCTATATACTACGCTTGTATCATATCTCTATTTTTAAAAATAGTCAATGCTTTTTGCATAAGAAAAAGAACTTACCTAAATTAGGATAAGTCCCTCTTCTTTTTTCATTGATAACAGGTTACATACTTAAATATAACACCCAAGCTAAAACCACTATGATTATAAATACTCTCTTATAAAGCTCTTTCTTGGATTTTTTCTTCCAATCCTCATTTGATATCCAAACATCCCTTGGCAAAAACACATACCCCAGTAATTCCCCCTCTTTTTCAACTGGAATTACCTCGATATCTTCGCTTTCAAAGTAATGTATCACTTCTGGATACACACTTCCTTCATGCTCGTAGAACACACCTTCATCCTTTGTTTTTACTGCACTCTGCAATTCGTTAATGATGAATCTTTTTTGTTCCTCTATCCTAATCTTTAGGCTTGTAGGAAAATACTCATAGATAGGAATTCCATATTTTGTGTCTACTTGCTCTACAGTAATACCTTTCTCTTTAAAATAGTCGATAACCTCTTGATAGACTATTCCTTTATATTCGCACGTAGGGAAACTTCCAAAATAGGATTCCTCCAAACAGGTTTTTCTGTCTTGTAACCCTTCTTCTATCGCCTCTTTTTGCTGTTTTATCTTTTGCATCTTTAACTCTGTTGCCAACGACATTTTTTCCTCCTTTTTGTTGCACTGTTTTATTGTTTACTCTAAAAAAGCATAGGAAACTCCGATTGCTATTTAACAATCGGTATGAAAATACCAAAATCTGTGTTTTCATGCCTCTTATTTTACTATATTTTCTGCCATTTGTAAAGCAACTCTCCTAGTAATTTACATAAACTTGACTTTTCGGTAGAAATTTGGTATAATTCTAACTGTCAAGGTCTGTGTACCAAGTATAAACTTCTTGACAGTATCCTTATCAATCAAACTAGAAAAGCAATTAAATAATTGCAAGGAGGAAGAGATATGTTTAGATTATTTCGTAAGCATGAACCACTTGAACCTGTTGAAACAGATGAGCAAATTAGTGAACGGTTATTAAAACTATGTGAAGATGGTGATTACGGCCTCTGCCCGCCACCTATGGATGCAAAGGTGGCAATCGTTGAGTTGTCACAATTTTTCCTTGGTGAGGATTGGTGTGTATGTATGCCACTTTCACCTGAGCAAGTCATTTCTGAAATCGTCTATCAAATCGAGACGAAATACAAGGATGCGAGACATTC
>CAOJXM010000176.1 GCA_948465625.1 uncultured Clostridium sp.
ATGGTGAATAATATGACATTTTTTGCACATCCTATCTGTTTACATTAGTCCTGGAATATTAAATTTTCCCATTTGAGAAGCTTGGGCTGCATCTACTTTTCTTAGTGCTTCGTTGGTACAGGTAATGATTAGGTCTTGTAGCATTTCTACATCTTCTGGGTCTACTACTTCTTTTTTTATGGTAATGTCTTTTATTTGTTTTGCTCCACTTACTTTTACGGTGATGGCTCCTCCTCCTGCTGTTGCTTCAAATTCTTTTCCTGCTAGTTCTTCTTGTGATTTTTCTAAGTCTGCTTGCATTTTTTTTGCTTCTTTCATAAGGTTGTTGATGTTCATACCTCCAAATCCGCCTCCCATTCCTGGGAATCCTCCTCTTTTTGCCATTTTAAATTCCTCCTTTATTCTTCTACAATATTAATTGGAATATCCAATTCTTTTACTTTTTCTTCTATGGATTGTTCTTGTTGTTTTTGTAAGTGCTCTTTTGCATCTACAAATTTTACTTTCATTTCTTTTCCACAGGCCACTGTGATTAGTCGTTCAATTTCATTTTTATTTTCTGGCTTTTCTAGTAATGATTTCCCAAATGGTGTTATCCCATTTAAGAAGATTACTTCTATGATTAAGTCGTTTACTTGTTTGGCCTTGGTGTTGATTAGATTGGTATATAGTACCATTTTTCCACTTTGCCTTAGTTGGTTTATAATGTCTTGCCAATAGTTTTCTGATTGTATTTTGCTTGTGTCTATTTTGCTATCTGCTTTTGCTTGCGGTTTTGTTGTTTGCATTGGTTGTGTTTTGGCTGTTGCTGTTACGTTTTTTGGATTTTGTGCTACAACCAGGTTTCCACTATTGATTTTTTCTTCTAGTTGTTTTATTTGTTGTTTTAATTCTTCTATTCCTGCTTGTTCTATTGGATTGCACAGTTTTATGATGCCTGCTTGGAATAAGATGTTTTTTTGTGTTGACCATTTTAAGTTGTTTTCTAGTTCTGATAGTTCGTAAATGATGTTTAATAGTCTTTCTTTTGATGCTTTTTTTGCTATTTCTTGGATTTGTTCTATTTCTTGTTGGTTGTATAGTTGTATTTTTTTGGTTGTTTGATAGACTAAAATGTCTTTTGTATATTTTATGGTTTCCCAAATTAGGTTGTTGATGTCTTTTCCTTGCTCTATGATTTCTTCGATTGTTTGTAATACTTCTTCTATTTGATAGTCTACGATGCCTTGCACGATTTTATGAATGTAGGTTAGTTTTGGAATTCCTACTAATTCTCGTATGATATCTTCGTCTATTTCTTCTTTTTGTTCTTGAATGCATCTTTCTAAGATGGATAGGGCATCTCTCATGGCTCCTTCTGATAAGACTGCTATTATGTTTAATGCTTCTTTGGTGATTTTTACTTTGCTTTCTTGACATACGATTTCTAGTCTTTTTATGACGTCTTGATTGGATATTCTTTTGAAGTCAAATCTTTGACATCTTGATAGTATGGTGGTTGGCAATTTTTGTGGTTCTGTTGTTGCTAAGATAAATTTGACATGTGCTGGTGGTTCTTCTAGTGTTTTTAATAGCGCATTGAAGGCCCCTGTTGATAACATATGTACCTCATCTATGATGTAGATTCTATATTTGGCAAGTGTTGGTAAGAAGTTTACTTCTTCTTTAATGGAACGAATATCTTCTACGCTATTGTTGGATGCTGCATCCATTTCTACTACATCGGTTAGTGAGCCTGCTAAGATGGCTTTACAGATTTCACATTCGTTACATGGCTCGCCATTTTTTGGATTTAAGCAGTTTACAGCTCTTGCTAATATTTTGGCTGCTGATGTTTTTCCTGTTCCACGTCCTCCATTGAATAGATAGGCATGTCCAATTCTTCCTGCTAGGATTTGGTTTTTTAGTGTTCTTGTTATGTGTTCTTGCCCTACCATTTCTTCAAATGTTAGTGGCCTAAATTTTCGATATAATGCTGTGTATTCCATTGGTTCACCTCTTATACTAAAATTCTTACCTCTCTATGGAAAACAATTTCCACATAAATACACTACTTATTGCTGCTTCCTTCCGGACCTGACAAGGTTCATAGCTTTTTATTGAATTTTGTTTTCCATACAAAGGTAAGATATTTACTTTGTTGATTATATAATGTTTTTTTGCTTTTTACAAGGGGTATTATAATTTTTTTAATTTTTTCTTGTTTGCTCTTGACTTTTTCTCCTATTTTGTGCTATTATATATAAGCATTTGTTAAGAATGTTTATCGAGGTGTAGCGCAGTTGGTAGCGCGCGTGGTTTGGGACCATGAGGTCGCAGGTTCGATCCCTGTCACCTCGACCAGTAGGAAAAGAGTCTGTATCTCTTGTCATAAGACAAGGAACAGACTTTTTTAAGTTTTTGTTAAAAATTCATTTACTTGTAATCAAATATTTAAAACCTTTTTCAATTTGATAGATAAATATTCTAACTTTATTTTTCATTTCTTTAATTCTAGTATTTTTTAACCAATTATTACTTTTGAGTCTTGAAATTTCTCCAATTTGCAATTTATTTCTTTTATAATAACTTTGAATTTTATTCATTTCGCTTTTTGTAAAGTTATCATATACTGTAGTATATATCCCCAAGGTAGTTTCAATATCTTTATGTCCTACTAGTTTTTTTAATACCCTTGGGTTAATTCCACTTTCAGCACATCTTGTTATATATGTATGCCTTAAATTGTGTGATGATATATCTGTTGAGTCCATAAACTCATTTAATTGATTTTTAAGAAATTTGTTTGCATCTCTACTATCAATATAATTTCCGTTCTTTGTTAAAAATAAAACCTCTTTATTATTCCTAATTGTTAAATTCACTTGTTCTTTTAACATTTTCCTAACCATTCTTGGAAGAGGAATAATTCTTTCTCCCGTTCTTGTTTTGGT
>CAOJXM010000177.1 GCA_948465625.1 uncultured Clostridium sp.
CTCCTTGTTTTTTGCTTTTTAAGCTACTTTCTTCTTCCCATTTAATTTTATGGCAAACGTTTTAAATTGATTTGGTATGTTTCTCATGGCTTTCAAACTTACTAATCTATTTTTATAATATTGAATTACATCTGCATATTTTTCTTTTTTGGTATTTAATGCTTTTAAGTCATTTTTAATAAATAGAATTTCTTTTTGTTTTTCTTTTTCTGTTGCATCTTCTATTTTTTCAATTCGATTATATTCCTCCCAAAAAACTTTGTATTCTTCTCTTTGGGCTGGTTTGTCCCAGTAAATCTTAGTAGATAGTAGTTTTACATTATAATCTTCTATTATTTTAATTAGCATTTTATAAGCATTGTTCTTTTTGGCTTCGTTTTTTTCATTTACTAAAATTCTTCTTGTTTCTTTTAGTAATTTAATATAACATTGTTCAGCCGCAATTAGTGGTAAACTATGTGTAAATAGTTTTCTACTAATTCCTAATAAAAGCATTTTCTTTTCTAAAATATCTACTTCATTTAATTTTCCTGCTAGAAATACGTTAAATTTCTCATATTCTTCTACAATTTCTTTATAAATACTATCATCATCAATTTCAATTTTAATGGCTAAAATTTGTGTAATGTATTCCTCTAATGTATTAAAAATACTGTTATAAATGTTTTCTTTCGTTTGCCTAGAAGCAATGTTATCTGCTAATTGAACAGAGTAGTTTTTCAAGATACCTTTATAGAAAGTATCCATTTTTTCTACATAAAAGGTTTTATACTTTTCCATTAGTTTTGGCTTATTACTGGTGTTTACTGTTTCATAATCCAATTCTAACAAATATTTTTGTTTTCTATATTTGTATTCTAAATATTGAGTTTCTTTTAAATGCACAACAGCATAATATTTTGATAACGCTTCTTTTTCAAATTCTGTTGCAGTATCATTTTTTACTTTTTTATAAATCGAATCCATAATGTATTTATCAATTGCTTCTAGATAAAGTGCATAAGTATCTTCATACTTTTTGCTATAGCCTGCTTTTTTTGTTGCATCTTCTATGTCATCATTGTTTGCATTCTCAAATGCCTTTAATAAGTTATTTCTTTTTAATGTAATTAATACTCCATTTAATCCAACCCTTGTTGGTATTAGCATTTTTGTTAATGTGTTGGTTAACTTTCCAAAAAATGTTTTGTCTACTTCTAGTACTCGTAATCCTTTTTCTGTCATTCTTCATCATCCTTTCAAAATATTAATTTTTCCTTCGTTCCTATATTTTCAAGTACTTCGTATATTACTTCCACTTCTACATAGGTAGATTTATCTTTATAATTGACTTGTGTATTTACAATACTTTCTTCGTTTTGGATTTCTTGTTTTAATTCTTCTTGTAATGCTTTTGTTAAAATATCTATTGCTTCTTCTTTACTATATTGTGTTATTTCCTTTTTGGTTTCCAAATAAGTAGTTGTTTGAAATTCTATAGGGAAATAAAAGTTTGAAAATATTTTTAGTTTTTCTTTCTTAACTATTGTATCATAATTTTCAAAATTTGGAAGCTTTTTTGGTAAATTTATTTGGAAATTATTTAAACTTATTCCATAGGCTTTTTCTTCTTGCCCTGTTGCTTGGTTTTCCTCGATTTGTAGGTCCATCTTCCCTTTTTTAGAGTACCATACTTTTGCTTGAATTTCTCCTTTTGCATGCACATATCTGGTCCCTGTATATTTTCCTTCTAACCATCCTCCAATTAAAATATCTCCATTTTTTACAATGTCCCCCTCTTTTACTAGGGAAGTGCCATCTTGCGCTGTAATTTTTGTAATCATTCCCACTTTATCAGAAACAATATTACAATATTCTTCTTCATTAATAATATCTGGCTTTGGGTCTGCTTCTACTATTTTTACAATGGCATTGGTCCCTTTCATTTCAATTCCTACCCATGCCAAATCAGCTCTTTGTAGTCTCATATCATTGATAATTTTCTTTTGCTGTACTTTTTGTTTTAAAATTCCTGTTTTTAATCCATTTTCTTCTAGTAGTGTAATCAACTCCTCTGTAGAAATTCTTTCATTTCCTCGCACTTCGATATTCCATACAAAATTAGATAATATAAAAATGATGGCCATCATTGCTAGTAATGAAATGGCAAAAATTTTTCTTTTCTTATACTTATTTAATACAAATGGCATTCCTTTTTTATTTTCGATTTTTAAATGACACCCTGTTGTTTTTGCTATTTTCTTTAATTTCTTAAAATCTTTTTTACCAACATTGGCTAATATTTGACTACTTCCTTTTCTTTTGATATTCCAAATTAATATGTTCTGGTTTCTACATATATTAATAAATCGTTCGATGTAATATCCTTCTACTCTAATTTTTACATATCCGTAAAAGATAATTTATAATTAGTTTCACTGGCCTTACCTCTTCTTTCTTTTACTCCTCATCACTAATTTCTTCAAAATCAATACTATCAATTTTTCCCAACACCATGATGTCATCATCTGTCATTTCTTTTAGTTTTAGATTAAACCCATTGATGTTAATAACACCTGTATGGGTATTAATTTTGATATAAAATTCTTCATATTCTAAAATAGCTTTATAATTTTCAATTAAAACTTCTTTAAATCCTAGAATTGTTATTTTAGGTTCCTGTGATACCACTTCTACTGGAATTTCTAATATTTCATTGATTCTTTCTTTTTTTCTATGATTTTTCTTATCACTCTTTTTCATTGCCTTTAATAGTTTTTCTTTTCTACGCATGGTTTCACCTCTTTTTTAATGTATATGCTTTTTTAATTGATTTATTCAAAATAAAATTCTCATATTTCTATTTTTTTGTATAATTTTTTAAAAATTTGCAAATATATAGTTGACAAACAAAAAAAGGAGGTTGATAACAAGTAAGTTGAAAAACATTTA
>CAOJXM010000178.1 GCA_948465625.1 uncultured Clostridium sp.
AGGTACAAAGAAATTCTATTAGCAATTGTAACAACATTACTAATCAACCTTTGGTTTATGGTTCCTTTTTTGGATGCCTATCAATTGGATTTAAAAGTAAAAAATACAGACAAGACGACAAAATTTTATACCTTTGAAAACTATACTGTTATTCCAGCACAACTATTTAATCTATTTGACACAGCAAATAGCTTGCAGGTAGCAGAAAATAATGAACAAGGCATGGAAGACGAAATGGCTTACACATTAGGAATAATGTGCAGTATTGGGCTAGTCATTAGTATAGGTTATTGGATAAAAAATAGAAAGAAAAAGGATATGCAAACCAGATGGCTTAGAATTTTAACTATTCTAGCATTGGTATTTGTGATTTTATCAACTACCATTCTTCCATGGAAGGAATTGCAAGAACATGTGGGCATTATAAAATGGTTATGTGCAACCATGCAATTTGGATGGCGCTTTTTGGGAATGGCAACCGTTTTGATTACGATTTGCATGAGCATTATAATGGGAAAATATGTAGAGGAAAAGAAACAACAAGAAAAAGATTGGGTAGAAAATTACAAAATTATAATAGCAATTGGTTTGATTGCATTTTTAGCAGTTCCTATGTTTTTAGCAGAATATTCAAAACAATTTAAGTATATAACCAATGAATCGCCATTAAATTATGATTTAAGTGCACAAAATGAATATTTCATACAAGGAACCGATACAACCAAACTAATCGAAAATCAATTTCTTACATCAAGTAACAAAATTGTCATTAATCATACAACCAAAAAGGGAAGTAAAATTACAATTGATTATTACAATCAAGAAGGAGAAGGCTATATTGAAGTACCACTATTATATTATCCTGGTTATATAGCAAAAGACGAAAAGGGAAATAAATTGGAAGTAGTATGTGGAGCAAACAATGTGGTAAGAGTAAAATTAACAAAAGAAGACAAACGGAACGATTACAGTGAATTATCAGGAAAAAGCAATCTACCTTGTAGCAGATTGTATATCTGTAATCACGCTAATAGGATTAGTGGCATATATTAAGTTAAAAAAGCACCCTTAGGTGCTTTTTAACTTAAGCAGAATATTTTTGTTTTAATGTATCAATTTTAGCTTGTTCTACAGTTTCCATTGGGTACCAACCTTTTTCTGCCATTAGGTTGTAGATTTTATTTTGAATATCTAAAGATACATTTAAAGCCTCTTTAAAAGCTGTATGCACTTCTGCTGTTGAAGATTCAATTGTTCCATGAAGGTATAAGTCGCAAACACCTTTTACAAGTAATAATTCTTTTTCCATTAAATCTTTATCTTCCATAAGTTCCCTCCTTATAATAAATTTAAAAACTTGTTAAATAACTCTGTATGCTTTTGTTGTAACTCTCCTATATAACTAGAAAGAGTTGGGTCAGTTAATTGAGAAGCTGTTTTTTGAGCACATGTCTTCATAAAAGTTTCATGACCTAAAGCATCTTCAATGTATAATAGTTCTTTGTTCGTCATTCTATCACCACCTAAGCATAGTGTTTCCACAAAATAGAAAATTATACCAAACCAAAAGAAAATAGAAAAATTCACACAAAATTCACAATTCTATAGTAGAATAAGGAGAAAAATGTAAAATAAAGGAAGGTAATCATGAAAAAATCAGTATTAGTATTAGAAGGGGGAGCCATGCGAAGTGTATATACATCTGGGGTATTAGATGTATTCATGGAAAATCAAATAGAATTTGATTGTGTGGTAGGAGTTTCTGCAGGTGCTTTAGTTGGCTCTAATTATATATCAAACCAAAAGGGAAGAACAGCAGGAATTAACATTACTTACTGCAAAGACCCAAAGTATATGGGAATTGGTGCCATTCGAAAAAATAAGGGGTTAGTTGGTTTTGATTATCTATTTGGAGAAATATCAAAAAACAAATATCCTTTTGATGAAGAAACATTTGAACATTCTAATAAAAGATTTGTGATAGGGGCAACGAACTGTATAAGCGGTAAAACAGAATTTTTTGAAAAAGATACCAAACAAGTTTATACTCTATTACAAGCATCTTCTAGTATGCCATTAGTAGCACAAACGGTTAGTATAAATGGTAAGCCATATTTAGACGGAGCAATTGAATGTAATGTACCAATTGATTGGGCAATCAAGCAAGGCTATGAAAAGATTGTTGTAGTGTTAACACGAAATAAAAGTTATCGAAAAGAAGCATTATCGAAACGAATGAAAAAGGTATATGGGTTAGTGTATAAGCAATATCCAGAACTTTTAAAGAGTATTTATGATAGACCAAGTAAGTATAACCAAATTTATACCCATATAGCACAATTGGAAAAAGAGGATAAGATTATGGTTTTACAGCCACAAAATGAAGTAAAAGTGGCAAGATTAGAAAAAGACCCTGATAAACTAAAAAGTTTGTATGAACATGGAACAGAACAAGCAAAGAAAAGGTTAGAAGAGTTAAAAACATATTTGGAAGACTAGGATAAAAGAGAAAGTTTAAAAAAACTATTGATTGAATTGAGTTTAAATGATATAAATATAATGATAGGAGTTGAGGAGAATGGAAAAAGCAAAAGTATATTTTAGTAGAGTGATAACACCAGAAAATGTAGTGAAATTATATGAAAAATTAGGAAAAGACTTAAACGGGAGAGTAGCTGTTAAAGTACATTCTGGAGAAGAAGGAAATCAAAACTATTTAAAACCAGAATTTATGAAACCAATGGTAGAAAAAGTAAATGGTACAATTGTAGAATGCAATACAGCATATGAGGGACAAAGAAATGAAACCAATAAACACAAAAAATTAATGGAAAATCATGGATGGAGTAAATATTTTACAGTAGATATTTTGGATGAAGAAGGAGAAGACATAGAAGTAAAAATACCAAATGGAACAGTGATA
>CAOJXM010000179.1 GCA_948465625.1 uncultured Clostridium sp.
TTTTCGTGAGGCAAAGAAGTTAGGTTCTGATTATATTGGCACTGAACATATTTTGATTGGGATTATGCGAGAGGGTGATAGTGTAGCAGTTAGAATTATGTTAGATTTGAATGTGAACCCACAAAAGCTATATAATGAGATTATGAAGGTGTTAAATGAGGATGAGAGCAATGGTGGCAATAATAAGCAAAAGATAAGTTCAAAAGCATTAGGAAGCTACCATTCAACGACTACATTAAATCAGTTTGGTACTGATTTAACGAAACAAGCAGTAGAAGGGAAGCTAGACCCTATTATTGGTAGAAAAGATGAAATAGAAAGGATGATACAAGTTCTTTCGAGAAGAACAAAGAATAATCCTTGTTTGATTGGGGAGCCAGGTGTTGGAAAAACCGCTGTGGTAGAAGGTTTGGCTCAAAAGATTATTCAAGAAGATGTACCAGAAATGCTAAAACGTAAAAGAGTGGTTAGTATTGATATTTCTAGTATGGTAGCAGGTGCCAAGTACAGAGGAGATTTTGAGGAACGTATTAAGAAGTGTTTAGCAGAGGTAAAAAAAGCAGGAGACATTATTTTGTTTATTGATGAAATTCATACAATTGTAGGAGCAGGTTCAGCAGAAGGGGCAATTGATGCTGCCAATATTTTAAAACCACTTTTGGCAAGAGGTGAAATTCAATTAATTGGTGCTACTACGTTAAATGAGTATAGAAAGTATATTGAAAAAGATGCTGCGTTAGAAAGAAGGTTTAGCCCAGTAACAGTAAATGAGCCAACACCAGAAGATACCATTCTAATTTTAAATGGGATTCGTGATAAATATGAGGCGCATCATAATGTAAAGATAACAGATGAGGCAATTGAAGTGGCAGTAAAACTTTCAACTCGTTATATTAATGACCGATTTTTACCAGATAAAGCCATTGATTTAATTGATGAAGCAGCTTCTAGAGTGAGAATGAGAGCCTATACACAACCAGATAATATGAAGGAATTAGAAGAGCAAATTGAAAATACAATTATCTAAAAAGAATAAAGTATTAAGGTACAAGATTTTTAAAAAGCAGCGGTATTAAGGGATAAGGAGCAAAAGCTAAAAGAGAAATTAGGAAAAGAAAAAGAGAAATGGAAGGATAAAAATACAAAAAGCGTTACTACGATTAAAGAGGAAGAAATTGCAGAGGTAATTGCGAAATGGACAGGAATTCCTGTGAAAAAGATTACACAAGATGAAAATGAGAAGCTAAAGAATTTAGAGGATACCTTGCATAAAAGAGTGGTTGGTCAAGAAGAGGCGGTTTCAGCTGTAGCAAAGGCAATTAAAAGAGGTAGAGTGGGGTTAAAAGACCCCAAAAGACCAATTGGTTCCTTTATTTTCTTAGGACCAACAGGTGTTGGTAAAACAGAATTATCCAAAGCATTGGCTCAAAGTTTATTTGGGGACGAAAATGCAATGATAAGGGTTGATATGTCAGAGTTTATGGAACCGCATTCGGTATCAAAATTAATTGGTGCACCTCCTGGATATGTTGGATTTGATGATGGGGGACAATTAACAGAAAAGGTTAGAAGAAAGCCATATTGTGTTATTTTGTTTGATGAAATGGAAAAAGCACATCCAGATGTAATGAATATGTTGTTACAAATTCTAGAAGATGGAAGATTAACCGATGCACAAGGAAGAACGGTAAACTTTAAAAATGCTGTTATTATTATGACATCTAATATTGGTGCTAGATTTATAACAGAACAAAAGACATTGGGATTTACCAATCGAAGTGCAGATAGTCAAGAAGATGAAAAGAAAAAATACGAAGAAACGAAAAAAGAAGTATTAGCAGAGTTAAAGAAACAATTTAGACCAGAGTTCATCAATCGTATAGATGAGGTTATTGTATTCCATAAATTAAATGAGGAAGAGATTGGCCAAATTATTGATATTATGCTAGAAGAGGTACAAAAAAGGTTACAAGAAAATAATATGGAAGTGGTAATGGATGCTTCGGTAAAAGAGTTGATTGCTAAAAATGGAGTAGATAAGGCTTATGGTGCTCGTCCACTAAGACGTACGATACAAAATTTACTAGAGGATAAATTGGCAGAGGAAATATTAGAGGGGAATTTAAAAAGTGGAGAGAAGAAAAAGGTTACAGTAAAAGAGGATAAGATAGTAGTAGAATAAAGAAAAGAGGTTAGACCCCATAAAAGGTTTAACCTCTTTTCTTTATATTGGATTGACATGAATAATCGCACTATGTACTTTTTCCAAATTAGCAATATCTTTTTCCAAAGAATCTGCTAGATTATGACTTTCAAAAGTAGAAATATTGCCATCTACATAAATGGTAAGAACAATAATGTATTGATAGCCAACAGGAGAAGAGGAAATATCATCTATTTTTTTAATATCTTTATAACTATGTGCTAATTCTAAAATAAGCTTTTCTGTCTCTGTATCAATTGAGATATCCATTAAAATATTGTAACTTTCCATAAAAATGGTAATACCAGTGTAACAAATCCAAATGGAAATACCAATTCCAACAATACCATCAAACCAGTAGATGTTTAATAAACTAAGCAAAATTGAGATTAGCGTAAAAGTAGTAACAAGGCAGTCATTTCTATGGTCCTTCATGTTTGCTTCTAATAAAATATTATGATACTTTTTGGCTAGTTTTCTAGTATATAAAAATAGGCTAAGTTTAACCAAAATGGTTACCACACAAACAATGACTAGGAAAATAGAAAAAGTAAATTGGTTATGATGAATGAGAGACATAATGGAATCGCCCTTTACAATCTTCGTAGCACCGTCCATAGCGCCGTAGAAGTCGGCTTCCTTCTGAATCTTGTTCCGGCGCATCTTAGCTTCCTGCTCATTGATAAGGCCGGAGCTTAAGTCTGCGTCAATGGCCAT
>CAOJXM010000180.1 GCA_948465625.1 uncultured Clostridium sp.
TTGTGGAAACCACAGAAACTACTTAGACCCACCTCTAATGGTAGCAACTGCTGGAAGGCATGTACGATTTATGGCAAAAGAAGAATTAAGAAAAAATCCATTTTTTGCTTTTTTAGGAGTGGTATTTGATGGTATCTATGTAAAAAGAGATGCAAAAGATGTAACGGCTTTAAAAACAGCACTAAAAGCATTAAAAAATGGGGAGTGTATAGCACTTTTCCCAGAAGGAACCAGAAATGGAATGGACAAAGGAGAAAAAGTAAAGGATGGAGCAGCCTTTTTTGCCTTAAGAAGTGATGCCAAAGTAATACCTGTTGGAATTAGTGGAGGATTAAAAAGTTTCCAAAAAGTTACTATTCGATATGGTAAGCCAATTGACTTTAGTGAGTATAAAGAAAAAGCAAAAGATAAAACAAAGGAAAAAGAAGTATTAGAAGAAGTAACAAATAGTATTATGAAAAATATAATGGATTTGACAAAGTAATCAGATTGTTATATAATAGTAAGGTTAAAAATGAAGGCTTAAAATAGTACTATATTTTAAGCCTTAGAAATTGTAATAAAAGGGAGTATTCATATGAACAATGAGAAAATAAGAAATATAGCAATTATTGCACACGTAGACCATGGTAAAACTACTTTAGTAGATGCCTTATTAAGACAAAGCCATGTATTTAGAGAAAATGAGCAAGTAAGAGAAAGAGTAATGGATTCAAATGATTTGGAAAAAGAAAGAGGAATCACCATTCTTTCTAAAAATACATCTGTTATGTATCAAGATATTAAAATTAATATTGTTGATACACCTGGACATGCTGACTTTGGAGGAGAGGTAGAAAGAGTTTTAAAAACAGTGGATGGTGTTTTACTATTAGTAGATGCATTTGAAGGACCAATGCCTCAAACAAGAGAGGTTTTAAAGAAATCGTTAGCATTAGATTTAAAACCAATTGTAGTAATTAACAAAATTGATCGACCAGGAGCAAACCCTGAAAAAGTAGTAGACCAAGTAATCGAATTATTTATTGAGTTAGATGCAACAGACGAACAATTAGATTTTCCAGTAGTTTATGCTTCTGCTAAACAAGGAATTGCTAAAATGGATTTAAGTGAGGACACCGATAACTTAAGTTGTTTATTTGAAACCATTGTCAATACAATACATGCTCCAAAATGTGAAATAGATGGACCAATGCAAATGTTAGTTTCTAACATCGATTATGATGATTATGTTGGAAGAATTGCTATTGGTAGAGTAGAACGTGGAAGTGTGAAAGTAAATATGCCAGTAGCGATTTGCAAAAAAGAAGATAAAGTGACAAATGGAAGAATTGTAAAACTATATACCCATGTTGGTTTAAAAAGAGAAGAAGTAGAAGAAGTACAAGCAGGAGATATTATTGCAATTTCTGGTATTGCTGATATTAATATTGGAGAAACGATTTGCGATTATAATCATCCAGAAAAAATAGATTTTGTTGATATAGATGAGCCAACCGTTTCTATGACTTTTAGTGTAAACAATGGTCCATTGGCTGGAAAAGAGGGACAATTTATAACTTCTAGACACATTCGTGATAGACTATTTAAAGAATTAGAGAGAAATGTTAGTTTACGTGTAAAAGAAACTGATTCAGCAGATAGTTTTGAAGTATCTGGTAGGGGAGAATTACATTTATCAGTACTAATCGAAACAATGAGAAGAGAAGGATTTGAGTTATTAGTATCTCGTCCAAAAGTTATTTTTAAAGAAATCGATGGTGTAAAGTGTGAGCCAATGGAAAGATTAGTGGTAAATGTACCAGATGATGCCATTGGAACCGTAATTGAAAAATTAGGAAAAAGAAAAGCAGAAATGATTAATATGGAGCCAGCAGAAGATGGACATACCAAGGTAGAATTTAAAATCCCAGCAAGAGGATTAATTGGTTATCGAACAGAATTTTTAACCGATACCAAGGGAGTAGGAACCATGAACCATATTTTTGATTCTTATGAACCATATAAAGGAGATGTATTAGCAAGAACGAGAGGAACGATTATTGCATTTGAAGCAGGTAAATCGATTACTTATGGATTATACAATGCACAAGATAAAGGAGAATTATTAATTGGTCCAGGTGTAGAAGTATATGAAGGAATGATTGTTGGTATAAACTCTAGAAATGAGGATTTAGCAATTAATGTATGTAAAGAAAAACACTTAACCAATACAAGAGCTTCTGGCTCAGACGATGCTTTGAGATTGGTGCCACCACTTCAATTTTCATTGGAAAAGGCAATTGAATTTATACAAGATGACGAATTAGTAGAAGTTACACCATTAAATATTCGATTAAGAAAGAAAATATTAAACAGTAAAGAAAGAGAAAGAGCAGCAAGAAATAATAAATAGGAGAACAAAAATGAACAAAGTAGAACTAGCTAAAATTAAGGAAGAAGCACTACAAGAACATATTCCCATTCTGATGGATGATACGTTAGAAATTTTAGAACAATTACTACAAGAAGAAAAACCAAAAAGGATATTAGAAATTGGTACAGCAGTTGGCTATTCGGCTATCTGCTTTACCAAATTCTTGTTACCAGGTGGGCAAATTGATACCATAGAACGTGAGGAAGAAAGGTATAAACAAGCACAGATAAACTTAAAAAGAGCAGAAGTAGAAGATAAAATCAATTTGTTTTTAGGAGATGCTGTGGAATTATTGCCAACCTTTGAAGAGAAATATGATGTGGTATTTATTGATGCAGCAAAAGGAAAATATCCTTTCTTTTTAGAGCATGCTTTACGTTTATTATCCGATAGGGGAATGATTATTGCAGATAATGTATTATACAAAGGATATGTGATGAGTGATTATAATAAACATAAACAGCGTACAGCGG
>CAOJXM010000181.1 GCA_948465625.1 uncultured Clostridium sp.
AGTAAAATGCACACTGTAGGCAATCGGAAAAAGGTTTAGAACTTATTCCATATGCAAAGGTAAAAGTTTTTGGTTAAGCTTTTTTCAAAAAGCTTGTAGGAGTTTGAGGGCAATGCCCTCAAGGTTTTTTAACAAACTGAAAACCTTGAGAAATTATCTCAAGGTTTTTCTTTTTATGTATCAGATTCTACAGTTTCTAATTTAAAAATTACAGGTCTTAATCCATCATTGCAGGTACAAATTGCAACACCTGGTTTTCTAACCCATACGCCACCATAGATAAGTTCGTTTTCTGCACCATGTGCTAAAGCAAAAACATATTGAAAAATTCCTTTCCATGCTTCATCACAAAGTCCTTCAGGTTTTTCATAACTTGTATAAAATACTTGTCCTTCTTCTTGCAGTGGACAGGAAGTAAATCCTTCTACTGCATATTCTTTCACTAAATCTTCATTCAATGTTTTCTTTAATACGGTAATTTTTACTTGTTTCATTTTTTTCCTCCTCTACCAACAATTATATCTAGTGTAACATCAAAATGACATAATTTCAATAAAAAGAGAAATTTAATTTAGGAAAATTGTATAGAATTTTAAATTAAATTTAGGAATTTTATGATTAAAAAAAGAAAAAAAAATAATTTTTGACAATTTATACAAAAAAGATTATACTGTAACAAAGGAGATGAAAAAATATGGTAAAAGAGATTTTATTATTAGGAAACACTGCCTTATATCAAACAAGTGAAGAAGTGCAAAAAGGAGAAGATTTAACAGAACTAATACAAAATTTACATGACACTTTAATGGATTATAGAAAAAAATATCATGCAGGACGTGCGATTGCTGCTCCTCAAATTGGCGTTCGAAAAAGAGTAATCTATTTTTATGTTGATCGTGCCATTACTTTTATCAATCCAGTATTGACTTTCCCAGATGATGAAAAAATAGAAATTTTAGATGATTGTATGTCCTTTCCTAATTTATTGGTAAAAGTAATGAGATATAAAAGATGTACCATTACCTATAAAACGCCAGAATGGAAAGAAGAAACAATGGAATTAGAAGGGGATTTATCCGAACTTTTGCAACATGAGTATGACCATTTAGATGGAATCCTTGCTACGATGCGCGTCATAGATAACCGTTCTTTTATTTTTAAAAAGTGACATACTCCCACCGCCTATGCTAACGCATAGAGACGGGGGACTTCTCGTTCGATAGTACCAATGTACTAAGCATAAGCGAGCTAACCTCGTGTGTCCCACGGTTTTCACGAATTACTTTCCATTCGTACCTTGGACATTTTACGCACAGAAGGAAGCTTGGTTTTCGCATATTTGGTTTCTCTGTGCAACCCTATATATCCAGTTGTCAATGTACTTGTCAATATATTTATTATATTCTATTTATTTTTATAAGACAACAAAAAATTTATATTTTTTATGCTGATAAGAAAAGACGCAATTCATCCCCCACCTATAGAGGCGGAGGAATTCTTGCTAAATTTGGTTAAAAAATAACCTTAATAAAGTTTCATTTTTTATCTCTTAATTTTTGCAAAAAATTTTTTTCAATTGTACTATAAAAAATATTATAGTTTATATATAATCATATATTCATATAAATATGAATATTTTTGCATTTACTCTACCTCTAAATTAACATATTATTTATAGCATCTAAATACCAGTACTACCGAATCCACTATCATCTCGTATAGTTTCATCTAACTCATTCACTTCTTCTAAGGATTCTCTTTTTACATCAGATAGCACTAATTGAGCAATTCTATCTCCTCTCTTTATCAAAAAATCTTCCTGCCCCAAATTAATTAATATTACTCCAACTTCTCCACGATAATCAGAATCAATTGTACCTGGTGTATTTAAGACAGTAATACCATGCTTTAAAGCTAAACCTGATCTTGGTCTCACCTGAAGTTCTTGTCCATTTTTTAACTGAAATGAAAAACCTGTAGGAATTAACTTTCTTTCTCCACTCTTTAAAATAATGTCCTCTCTTATATTTGCAACAATATCCATACCACTTGCTCCATCTGTTGCATACATAGGTAATGGTAAATCACTTGCTCCATTTACTCTTTTTATCCTCATACTTACTTTCTCCTTAAATTTATTAACTAATTTATAGTATCATTTAATCAAAATAAAAAATGAGTCTACCAATAAGCCCTTTCAAAGAAGGGTATTCTCGTAAATCATATACCCTGCCATGTACTGTACTAAATCTGCCTTGTGGTGCTTTCTTTAAATAGGGAATAATACAATGTGGCAAAATATCAATGGAATGTCTATTTACATTAGCAAAAGCATTCATTTGTATTTTAATTTCATCATTTATTTTAAACCAATTATCATATCGGCTATATTTCTGCATACCTACTACTAAAGGTATCCAAACTTCACCGATAGGTTCTGCCATGAACCAAATATTTCTACTGCTTTTGAAACCGTTGCTCTTTTTTAGATACTCCCATACATCTAAATGATTCATATAATAATATTCTAAAACCTCATTCGCTGCTGGAAATTGAGTAGGCTCTGGCGCAATTCCTTGCATAATATGAGGTAGTGTTTGGAATTCTTCTACTTTACCTTGGTAATATTGTACAAAAGAATTTTTCGTTCTTTCTACATACCCTATACATTCATTGTTGAAATTCATAATCAATATCTTATCACCCATGAAATTCCCTCACTTTCCTATGCATATAATCTATTCTTTTAAAAAGAACATGATTTAGTTTATTAGAAATTTGAATATCATATTCTTCTAACGCAGCATCGTGAATAGGCTTTAAATAACCGATTTTTTGTATAAATAAAGCAACATCTTGTCTATAGTGCTTATATAAAAATTC
>CAOJXM010000182.1 GCA_948465625.1 uncultured Clostridium sp.
TGCCCAAAGTATGATTAGTATGATATCATTTAGAATATAAAATAGAAAAGAATATTTGCTTCTTCTTACCAATAAATACACAGCAAGCATACTAATAACCATAGAAAAAGTAGACACGATTAATTGACTGGTATCAAAAAATCTTAATAAATAATATAATCCAACAAAAGCAATTATGCTAACTACTACTAATCTTCCCCATTCTTTTGCTTTTATCTCATTTACTTCTACGGTATCTGTTTTATCACTTTTATGTTTCATCCATGAAATAATTCCCATGATTGCCATTGGAAACATGATTAATAAATAAAATATAACTTCTCCAAAATATCTACTTTTATAAGACAAATAGGAATATAAGAAACAGTCTAATAAACTAAAAAATTGGCTTTCGATTTTCCCCTTTGCTTGCAAAATAGCAGTTAGCACCATAACAATAGACTCTACTATTGCTATCTTATCACTTTGAAAAATAATACCAACTGCTAGAATTGTTATTACACTGGTAAAACATAAGCCTTTTTCAAATAAGTTCCATGTTTTAAAATATTCCTTTATCACAAGACCACTTCTCCCTTTTCATTTATGCTTTATTGTATCATATGGTTACTGTAATTACAATATCCTGATTAAATCTTATTGGCATTTACTTTACGTAATATTTGTGATAGAATGGTAATGTAACTTATTCATTTTTTATAGGAAGGTTTGATATGATAAAAACGTTGCGGGAACACAAAAAGGAGTTAGAAAGACAGTATAAATTTCTGTCTGAGTTAAAGTTCTCTATCGCAAAAGATATTGAACGTTTACAGATGCAGAGATGTAACATTACAGCAGAAATGGAATGGATTTCCAATCAGTTACAAGAAGTAATCCATACTATTGCAGAAACGCAACAGGAAATCGAAGAGCAAAGAGCCCTTCGGAAGGCAAATTTCGAAGAAGCATACACACAGCAGCAACAAAAACTTGCCCATGTACTGTCTTCAAAGGACTTTATCTGGCAGGTTGCCAAAAAGCTTCCAGATATTCCTAAAAGAAAAATCCGCAAAATCGTGATGAGCGATGTTTTTCGCACCTTCATCATAAAGAACAGCTTAACCAATCGGCTTATTCGTGCTCATGATACAAATCAGCCGATTTCCGAAGACTTCTTGGAGAAAATTTCCAAGGAGATTATGTACCTCATCAATCCCGAAGAGCCTCTTACTTAAGAGGCATCAGACTGTTGGCAAAGTATAAACCACTTCGTCAACAGTCTTTCTTGAATAATAAAAGCACTCCCCCGCAAGAGTGCTCAGTTTATTTCTGGTGAAATCAATATCACCGCCAACTGTAATTGTATGCTTCCATCTGCCGATTCCCTCTCTTCTTATTGGAAATCAGCATTACAACCATCATAAGTAAAAATATGATAAGTAAATCGTTATCTCTATTCGTCTTTTTCATTGTTATTCTCCTTTTTATTGTTATTTACTTGTTACACCTTACTTAGATTGCGGGGAATTATAACTTGTACAATTTTAATTATACTAAATTTTCACACAAAATTCAACTCATGCAAACTTTATTTGTATCATAACAAACCTTGCATAAAATCCATTTTCCCTCATACTATTAGTGAGGTGTTTTTATGGGTGGAAAAGGATTAGACTTTAAACATAAAGAAGTCATTAACATTAATGATGCTAGAAGACTAGGCTATGTACAAGATGTAACAGCAGACTTAGAAACAGGTGTCATTACCTCTATTATTGTACCTGGTGGAAATAATAAATTCATCAATATGTTTGTTGGCAACAACGATATTGTAATTCCTTGGACCAATATCAAATGCATTGGCGATGATATTATTTTAGTAGAAATTTAAAAAAGGATGCATTACTTATACACCCTTTTAATTCGAACCATTGCTTCTTTTTCAATTCTGGACACTTGTGCTTGGCTAATACCTAACTCCTCTGCTATTTCCATTTGTGTCCTTCCTTCAAAAAATCTGCTATTAATCACTAATTTTTCTCTTTTATTTAATTTCTTGAGTGCCTCTTGAATGGTAATTTGTTCTGCCCACTTTTCATCACTATTCTTGCTATCCTTGACTTGGTCCAAAATGTATATATTTTCAGTGCCATCATTTGACACTGGCTCTTGTAATGAAATAGGGTCTTGTATTGCTTCTAACCCATAAATCATTTCTTCTGTTTCTACTCCTACTTTTTTGGCTATTTCTTCCACAGTAGGTTCACGGTTTAACTCTTTTATCAACTCTTCTTTTGCTGCTAACCCTCTATAGGCTAAATCTCTTACCGAACGGCTAACTCGTATTGGATTATTATCCCTTAAATACCTTCGTACTTCCCCAATAATCATGGGTACTGCATACGTAGAAAACTGCACATTTAATGACAAATCAAAGTTGTCCACCGATTTAATCAAACCAATACAACCAATTTGAAATAAATCATCCACATTATCTACCCTTGATGAAAATCTTTGGATAATACTTAACACCAATCTCAAATTTCCTTTTATAAATTCTTCTCTTGCTTCTAAATCTCCTTCTTTAATTTTTTTAAATAATTCTTCCTTTTCTTGAGCGGTTAATCGTGGTAGTTTAGATGTATCAACATTCGTTATCTCTACCTTTCTAACCAAATTAAAAACCTCCTATTGCAAAATACTCTAGTATTAGTATTTCCAATAAAAGGTTTTATATTCATTCTTTTTGTTTGTTTTGCAATAATACACTTATCACTACAATAAACATCATAGTTGACGAATTAAAAAAAGTATAACCAGATAGAAATGCAAGTGCAAAACTTAAAAACAGCCCTGCTAATAGCATAACATATTCTATATCT
>CAOJXM010000183.1 GCA_948465625.1 uncultured Clostridium sp.
TATGATGCTGGTCCAGAACCCATATTATCTGGGTGTAGTGTTCTTCCTGTTCCTCCACCTGAAGCAACTGAGAAGTATTTTTTATTTTGCTCAATACATTCTTTTTTGTATGTACCTGCAACTGGATGTTGGAATCTAGTTGGGTTAGTAGAGTTACCTGTAATTGATACATCTACTCCTTCCATATGCATAATCGCTACCCCTTCTCTAACATCATTTGCACCATAACATCTAACTTTGCTTCTTTCTCCATTAGAATACGCTATCTCTTCTACTACATTTACTTTTCCAGTAAAGAAATCAAAATCTGTTTTTACATAAGTAAATCCATTGATTCTAGAAATTACTTGTGCTGCATCTTTTCCTAATCCATTTAAGATTACTCTTAATGGTTCTTTTCTAACTTTGTTTGCAGATTTTGCAATTCCAATTGCTCCTTCTGCTGCTGCAAAACTTTCATGTCCTGCTAAAAATGCAAAACATTTTGTATCTTCTGATAATAGCATAGCTGCTAAGTTTCCATGTCCTAATCCAACTTTTCTATCATCAGCAACAGAACCTGGTATACAAAATGCTTGTAACCCTTCTCCTATCGCTTTTGCTGCATCAGCAGCTTTGGTACATCCTTTTTTTACTGCAATGGCTGCTCCTAAAGTATAGGCCCAACATGCATTTTCAAAACAAATTGGTTGTACTCCTTTTACAATATCGTATGGATTAAATCCTTTTTCTTTACATATATTTAATGCTTCTTCAAAATCTTTTATTCCGTATTTTTCCATTACTGGTTTAATTTGTTCTATTCTTCTTTCATAACTTTCAAATGTTACTGCCATAATTATTCTTACCTCCTATATTTTATTTTTATACTATTCTTTTCTTGGGTCTATTTTCTTAACCGCTTCCTCAAATCTTCCATATGTTCCACTTGCTTTTTCAATTGCTTCCATTGGTTCAATTCCTTTTTTGATGTTTTCCATCATTTTTCCTAAGTTTACATATTTGTATCCTATAATTTGGTTATCTTTATCTAAACCAATTTCTACTATGTATCCTTCTGCTAATTCTAGGTATCTTGGTCCTTTTGCTAAAGTACTATAAATCGTACCAACTTGGCTTCTGTGTCCTTTTCCTAAGTCCTCTAAACCTGCTCCTACTGGAAGTCCTCCTTCTGAAAAAGCGGATTGTGTTCTACCGTATACAATTTGTAAGAATAATTCTCTCATTGCTGTGTTAATTGCATCACAAACTAAATCTGTATTTAATGCTTCTAGTATAGTTTTTCCTACTAATATTTCTCCTGCCATGGCAGCTGAGTGTGTCATTCCTGAACATCCTATTGTTTCTACTAATGCTTCTTGGATAATTCCCTCTTTAACATTTAATGTTAATTTACATGCTCCTTGTTGAGGTGCACACCATCCTATCCCATGTGTTAACCCTGATATATCTTTTATTTCTTTTGATTTTACCCATTTTCCTTCTTCTGGAATTGGTGCTGGTCCATGGTCTACTCCTTTTGCTACTGGGCACATTTCTTCTACTTCTTTTGAATAAATCATTTTAATTGCTCCTTTCGATATTATATTTATATTAAATAACATTAAAAACTAATTTTATGGCTGTTTCAAGTTTAAAATTTGACTTCTAATTCTAATTTCTTGTGGTTCAACCTTCTTTGATTTTTTAATCTCTTTTTTACTAATCTTATTAATTTCTTTTGGCTTTTTCTTGGCTCTTTCTACCTTTTCTGGTTTTTGTTTTTCTAGTTTAATTTTTTCTGGTTTCGGTTGTTTTTTTTCTTCAACCTGGCTACTCACTTCTTTTTCTAATCTTATCGGAACCTGTTGTATTACTTTTTTATCCTTTTTCTTATTCAATCGTTTGTTCTTAGGTTTATCCTCTTCCTTACTTAGTTCTTCTAGCAATCCAATGTCTAAGTGTTTATTCGCTAGCTTGATTGGTTCTTCTTCTAATTCTTTCTTTACTGCATTAATCCATTCTTGCTCTGGATTTTTCTTTTCTATTTTAATTGCTTCTTGTACAAAGTCCTTTTCATAAATACACCAAGGTTGATAATCAAACTTCTTATTTTTTACTTTAACCAGTGCTTTACATTCTTCCTTCTTTTCTTCTTTTTTATTTTCTTTTTTCAATTTTTTACTAATTTCTTTTTTGACTTCTTTTTCTGGTTGCAAATAGCTTTGGTCACTCTTTATTTTTTTGTTAAATCGCCATTCCACTTTTGCATGATTGTTAATTTTGTTAGTGCTTCTTTCAATATTGTATTCTACAATATTGCTTACACCTTTTTTATAAATCCCTTCATTATATGTATTAACTCTTTGGTGCATATATTCTTCATCCGAAAAATATTTTTGTATCATTTCTCTTTCTGTTCTACTAAACAATTCCAATGGTACTTTTAAATACTGATATCTCCAGATGATATGTCTATCATAACTTGTGTAGTTAGAGTTTGCTATATTATCATATTTATATTCTACTTTAAACTGACATTTCTCAATGGATATGGTAATATTGGTCCATATCTCTTCTGTCTTTATCATTTCTTCTCGTAATTTCTTTATTTCATCATATAGTTTCTCTGCTAAATTCATATATTGCTTTTCATCTAAGTTAAACTTAGCAGGTATTTCGTAAACATTAATTGGATTTTTCTTTAATAACCCTTTGGGATAGTAGTAAAAAAACATTTCCCCTGTTTGTAGCCCATTAAATCGATCTATAATGGAAGCATACAAATACACTCTATCCCATTTTTCGGGTATCATATAAAATAGCTGTTTTTGTATTTT
>CAOJXM010000184.1 GCA_948465625.1 uncultured Clostridium sp.
ACCAAGAGAGGACAAGGGTATTTATTAAAATAGAAAGGAAACCAATATGCGATTTAGAGATTTTTTAAAAGATAAGTTACTAACCATTTATTTACTAACATTTGCCATTATCACAATCGAGATATTTTTGTTAATCTATCCATTTGGGCGTTTTGTTAAAATTTACATTCCCGCTTCGATTATAGGATTATACTTAGTGGCCATTATGATAGAATACTTTTCCAAAAAAGCATTTTATCAAAAACTAGAAGAGTTATTAGAAGAATTAGACGAAAAGTATTTAATTAACGAAATAATCAAAATGCCAGGATTTCTAGAAGGAAAAATACTAAAAACTTCTTTGGAGCAAATTAATAAATCGATGTTAGAACATGTAAATAAGTATAAATACTTGCAAGAAGATTACAAAGAATATATAGAATTATGGATTCATGAGATAAAGTTGCCAATTGCAACTAGTAAATTAGTGATTGAAAATAATAAAAATACTGTGACTAAAAGCATAGATGAAGAATTAGATAAAGTCGAAAATTACATTGAGCAAGCACTCTATTATGCAAGAAGCAATACCGTAGAAAAGGACTACTATATCAGAAAAAATAATTTAAAGGATATGGTAAACGAAAGTATCAAAAAGAACAAAAATAGCTTAATACAAGAAAAAGTAACATTAAATATACACGATTTAGAACAAACCGTATATACCGATAGTAAATGGCTCATTTTCATTTTAAATCAGATTATACAAAATAGTGTAAAATATCGAAAAGCAGACGCAAACTTAAAAATAGAAATGTATGCAAAAGAAGGAAAAGAAAATTGTATTTTATACATACAAGATAATGGGATTGGAATCAAAAAAGGAGAAATTACAAGAGTTTTTGAAAAAGGATTTACTGGTACCAATGGTAGAAAAGCAAATAAAAAATCAACGGGAATTGGTTTATATTTGTGTAAGAAACTATGTGATAAATTAGCCATTGCTATTGAGTTAAATTCTGTTCAGGAGGAAGGTACAGAGATTCGCTTAGTATTTCCAAAAGGGAGTTATTTAGTATAAAATGAAAAACCTTACAAAACTGTAAGGTTTTTGTAAGTTAAATCGATGGTAAGAACAAGAAAAGATAGGTATAATAGAGTTAAGAAGAAAGGAGATTTTAAAATGGAAAAAATTTTAGAAGTAAAAAACATAGAAAAATACTATGGAGCAAAATCAAATTTGAGTAAAGCAATTGATAATATTAGCTTTGAAGTAGGAAAAGGAGAATATGTTGGGATTATGGGAGCCAGTGGTTCTGGTAAGACAACACTATTAAATTGTATTTCTACCATTGATAAAGTAACAGCAGGTCATATTATCATGAATGGACAGGATATTACGAAACTAAAAGGAAACAAATTAAATCGATTTAGACGCGAAGAATTAGGTTTTATTTTTCAAGATTTCAATTTATTAGATACCCTATCTGCTTATGAAAATATTGCATTAGCCTTAACCATTCAAAGAGTAGCACCAAAAGAAATTGAAAAAAGAGTAAAAGAAATAGCTCAAAAATTAAATATAACAGAGGTTTTAAATAAGTATCCGTATCAAGTATCAGGAGGACAAAAACAAAGAATTGCCTCAGCAAGAGCCATTATAACCAATCCAAAATTAGTTTTAGCAGATGAACCAACAGGTGCATTAGATAGTAAATCAGCAAGACAATTATTAGAAGCATTTGAATATTTAAATGAACAACTAAAAGCAACCATTTTAATGGTTACACACGATGCCTTTACAGCTTCTTATGCAAAACGAATTATCTTTATAAAAGACGGAAAGATTTTTAATGAGTTAATCAAGGGAAATGATACAAGAAAACAATTCTTTGAAAAAATAATAGAGGTACAAACACTTCTTGGAGGTGATTTAAACGATGTTATTTAAATTATCTTTTAAAAACATGAAAAAGAGTATCAAAGATTATAGCATTTACTTTTTAACGTTGGTACTAGGGGTTGCTATTTTCTATATGTTTAACTCTTTAGATAGTCAACAAGCCATGTTAAAAGTATCACAATCTACCAAAGATCTCATTCGATTAATGATTGAAATGTTAGGGATGGTATCTGTATTTGTAGCAGTCATATTAGGATTACTAATTGTATATGCCAATAACTTTTTAATCAATAGAAGAAAAAAGGAATTTGGTATTTATATGACTTTAGGAATGGGAAGAAGGCAAATATCCAAAATCATATTACTAGAAACCATATTAATTGGAATTGTTTCCTTGTTAATTGGGTTAGTAGTTGGTGTTTTTGCATCTCAATTTATGTCAGTCTTGGTATCTAAAATGTTTGAAGCAGACATGAGCGAATTTACCTTTGTCTTTTCAAAAACTGCTTGTATCAAAACTTGTATTTACTTTGCTATTATGTATGTAGCAGTTATGATGTTTAACACCTTAACTATATCAAGATATAAGCTAATCAATTTAATTACAAGCGAAAAGAAAAACGAGAAGATTAAAATAAAAAATCCAATCTTATCTATTTTGGTATTTCTAGTAGCAGTTGTTATGTTAGGGTATGCCTATTGGCAAGTAACTAAAGGAGTTCAAACTTTAAATAGTGCAGAGAAATTACTAAAACCAATTTTACTAGGAATTGTAAGTACAATCCTTATCTTTTGGTCATTATCAGGCTTTTTATTAAGAGTGATTCAATCTACTAAAAGGGTATACTTAAAAAATACAAATATGTTTGTATTAAGGCAAATCAAT
>CAOJXM010000185.1 GCA_948465625.1 uncultured Clostridium sp.
GTAGAACAAAGCATAGATTTTGCAAAAAGACATTTAGTAGATACTATTTATAAACAAGCCATATTAGAAGGTGTCGCAACTACGTTTGCAGATACAGAAAGCATAATCGAAGGTGGAAAAGTAAATAATATGACATCAGAAGATATACTAAAAATAGTTAATCTAAAACATGCATGGGAATTTATGTTAAATAAAAATGTTATTTTAAGTGATACAAATTTTGCTTTATTATGCGAAATAAATAAACTGGTGGAAGAGGGATTTTATTATTCAGCTGGAAAAATAAGAAATGTGCCTGTAACAATAGGAGGAACAATATGGAAACCAGATTTACCAATTGAAAGTGTGATAAAAGAAGAACTAGAAGAAATCTTTCATAAACAGATGGATGAAATAGATAGAGCAATTGAACTTTTATTATACACAATGAAAAAACAAATTTTTATTGATGGAAATAAAAGAACATCAGTAATATATAGTAATCATTATTTAATTTCAAATGGAAAAGGAATTATAGTAATCCCAGCAGAACTTACAGAAAAATTTAAGGATTTACTGATTCCATATTATGAAGGAAAAGATGAAAAAGAAATAAAGAAATTTATAAAAGAAAAATGTTATATAAGTATATAAAAGGAGAAAAGTATGAACCAAATAAATGAACTAATAGAAAGAATAAAGGGGATAACACCAGAAACTGCAGTCGATATTTTAATTGCCATTGGAATTATTTTAATCTTTAAAATATTAAGTGCAAGTGTTGCATATATAATAATTAAGATGTTTAATTTAAAGAAAAATAAAAAAGAAATCAAACAAAATAGCTTTTATAAGCCAATTAAATGGTTTATTGTATTAATGGGGGTATATATTGCAATTTATATCCTAAAAATACCAGAAGAAATAATGCAAAAAGTAAACAAGCTATTTCGTATTGCAACTATTTTGTTAGTAGCCAATGGATTTGCCAATATTATTAACATACAATCTAGTGTATTTACTAAAATAAAGGAAAAATTTCATACAGACGATACCTTAGTAAATTTCATTAGCAAAGTGGTAAAAACCATTGTATATGTCATTGCAGGATTTATTGTAATTGCAGAAATTGGGTATGATTTAAGTGGATTAGTAGCTGGTTTAGGACTAGGTGGTGTAGTAATTGCTTTAGCAGCCCAAGATATTGCAAAAAACTTATTTGGTGGATTTGCCATTATTATGGATAAACCATTTATTGTAGGAGATGTAATCGAAATGCCACAAGGAAAAGGGACAGTAGAAGACATTTCGTTTCGAAGTACCAAAATTAGAACCGTAGAAAACACAGTTATTACCATACCAAATTCGACTTTATCCAATGAAGCAGTAACCAATTACAGTAAAATAGAAAAAAGAAGATATAACTTTAATTTGGGAATTGATATGGATACAAAAATAGAAAAAATCAAACAATTAGAAGAAAAGATTGGTTTAATTTTACAAAGTCATCCAAACATCATACAAGATTCAATTAATGTATACATAGACACCATAAAGGACGATTCCATTAATATTTCAATTTCACTTTATACAGATGTGATTGAATATGCAGACTATATGCAAGTAAGAGAAGAAATAAACTGTAGTATCATGGAATTAGTAGAAGTAGAAAAAATAGAATTAGCTTATCCAACACAAAGTATTGTAATTAAGAAATAGGGGAAAAATATGAATGAGGAAATTAGAAAAAACATTTTTGCATTAGCAGACGAGAAATATAAAGAATTTCATGGAGGATTGTGTCCCAATACGAACAATATTGTGGGGGTGAGAGTGCCAGTTTTAAGAAACTATGCAAAAGATTTGGCCAAACAAGATTGGAAAACGTATTTAGAAAATGCACAAGATGAGTATTATGAAGAAGTCATGTTACAAGGAATGGTAATTGGACTGGCAAAAATGCCAATCCAAGAAAAATTGCAACAAATCAAAAAATTTGTACCCAAAATTGATAATTGGGCAGTATGCGATGTTAGTTGTGCGGGTTTTAAAGTAAAAGAAAAAGAACAACTTTGGGAATTTATAAAAACCTATCAAAATTCTAAAAAAGAATTTGAGTTACGATTTATGATTGTTATGATGTTAGACCACTTTGTAGAGGAAAAGTATGTTCAAAGCATATTTGCTACCATTGATACAATCAAAAATGACGAGTATTATGTACAAATGGCAGTTGCTTGGTTGTTATCTGTTTTGTATGTAAAATTTCCCAAAGAAACATTAGTCTATTTAAAAAGAACCAACATAGATAATTTTACCTTTAACAAGGCAATCCAAAAAATGATAGAATCGTATCGAGTAAACAAAGAAGATAAGGAAATGTTAAGAAAATTAAAAAGATAAATTGCATAAAAAAGTAAAAAATAGAGAATACTATGAAAAAAGGAGAAAATTATGAAAAGTAAATTTCTTAAAATAATAGTATTCTTATTTTTATGCTTTGTAATAGGACAAGGTAAATCATTAGCTTCGGTAAAAAAGGAAGGAATTGAAAACTTTCCTGCTTCTTACCAACCCTATTTATATGAATTAAAAAAGAAACATCCCAATTGGGTGTTTACTGCTTTGTACACAGGTTTTGATTTTAATTATGTGATATCTCAGCAGTATCGAAATGATAAAAACTTAGTACCCAAATCTTATTCCGATAGTTGTAAATGTACAGATAGTGTGATTTATGATGTAGAAAT
>CAOJXM010000186.1 GCA_948465625.1 uncultured Clostridium sp.
GGAGGAACTTTTCACAAGTGAAAAAAGTTCCTCCAGAAACTTCTGACTTTCATCAAGTTCATAATAAGCCATTTTTTTGACAAGTTAATGTTTTCTTGAAAAGTAGTAGAATAACAACGAAGTACCAGTAGTTAAAATTTAGAATCTGTACTGTATGCAAAAGATAAAGTTTTTGGTCAAGTTTTTTTCACTTACTTTCTTGAAAGAAAGTAAGCAAAGAACTTTTATGCAAAACTAGCGTTTTGCTGCTGTGTGTTGGAGTGGAATGGTTGTTGTAGTTAAACAACAACAGAGCACCATTGGCTAAAAATTCGTTTTGTTCCGTTTGCAAAAGATAAAGTTTTTTGTCCAACTTTTTTTCAAAAAAGTTGGTAAAAGAAAAGTAGCAAAAAACTTTTAACTTTTATTAAATCCATAGCACACTACCAGAAATAGATTAAAAAATAAAATTTACAAATATTGTTTTAATACTTGCAAATCATTCTGATAAGTTTGAGCAAGTCCACTATTATAAATAATGGAAGCTGGATGATACAAAGGAAATAATTGATAACCTTGTTTTGTTGTTGTCATAGCACCATGCATTGCTCCAATCGTAGCACTTTCTTCTTCTGTTACTGCCTTTAAAGGCACATTACCCAATGTTACAATAATATCTGGTTGTACAATCATCAATTCCTCTGTTAAATAAGGTAAAAAGAAATCAATTTCTGCTTTTTTAGGTATTCGATTGATTATTCTTCCTGTTTTGCTTCTATCTGTTGGACGAAATTTTACTACATTTGTAATATAAATTTGTTCTCTTTTTAATCCTGTCATCTCCAAAAAATCCCATAAAATTTTTCCTGCCCTTCCTACAAAAGGCTTTCCTTGTTTTTCTTCTTCTCCACCAGGTGCCTCTCCTATCATACAAATTTTTGCGTTTTCTTTTCCTTCTCCAAAAACAATGATATTTTCAGCATAATCCGACTCCATAATTTCTAGCTTAATTTTTTCTTTGAGTAATTCCATTTTAGACTCCATAGATTCTAATTTCATTTTCTCTTTGAGTAGCTCCATTTTAGATTCCATAGACTCTGACCTGATTCTTTCTTGGATTAGTTCCATTTCTGACTTTATGGGTTCTAACTTGACTTTTTCTTGAAGCAATTCCATTTCTTCCATTTTTCTCTCTCCCTTATAGTATTATTTTTCTCCTTATAATATCATAAATGATAGCAAACTTCCTGAAAGAAATCCACCTAAATGTCCAAAATAATCTACATTTTTCTCTAAAACACCTCCTAGCAGTGCAACAATCGCTAATAATAATAAGGTGGTATAATTCATTCCTACGCTTTTTTTACCATTTTTATAGCTATATACCAATACAGCACCAATCAATCCAAAAATAGCACCAGATGCCCCAACAGCAAGCACATCATTACAATAAGCACTTAAAATGCTACTACCTGCTGTTGCAAAAAAATAAAGCAAAAGCATCTGTATTTTTCCATATAATAACTCTACACGTATACCAAAAAAATAAAGGTAAACACTATTTTGTATTAAATGCATTATATCCGCATGAATAAAACAATATGTAAAAATACGATAATATTGATGCAAATTAAAAATTGCTTGATATTCAGTACCATAGGACAAAATATAATTTTCTTTTTCTCCGCATAAAATCATCATAAAAAACAAAAAACAATTTATAAATAACAATATCCATGTCACAATTATTTTATCACTTTTGAAGGTATTTTTCTGTTTAGTTTGTGCTACAATTTCTCCTAAAGAATAATTCTCTTGCTTCTCCAAAGATTCCAATGCCATTTGTTTTATATGTAATATATCTTTGGCTTGGCTTTTATTCATTTCTATTACTTTTCTTGCTTCTGAAAGATACCACCACGTATGAGAGTAGTTTTCTTCCAACATAAATTCTTTTTTCATTACAAAATTTTTTGCTTGTTTTGTATCTTCTTCTGTTTCTTCTAAAAATTCCCCTACCACAATCGTTAAAGCAATTATTTTTGTGCAATAATATGACTTTAAAGAATTTTGTAAACATTGTAAATATTCATTCATAAACAATTCATAATTTCGTAAATTTATTTTTTGCCCATTTACTAATGACACTACATATAAAATAGGGCTTTCTGCTTTTATTAATATCACTCGATTTTCTTTTTTTTCTAATTCCCCATAAAATGTTGCAAATTGAAATTCATGTTCTAGCAATTTTTTAATAAAATTTTGTGAAATAGAAGTATACATTAAAAAGTTCCTTTCTTAAAAAAACATAAAAAATATCATTATTCCTTAAAATATAACAAAAAGAAACCCACTGGAAAAGGGAAAATCCAATGAGTTTCTTTCGCTTGAATAAGAACTGGGGTATCCTTATCCAAAAAGGGTATTGCCTTACAAAAAAGATTAACAAAGTCATGAAGTATAATATAAGGCCTTTGTCTATTATGACATTCACAACCTTTGTACAATATTATAGTAACACTTATTTTTTATTTTGTCAACATTTTTTTAAAAAAATGAAATATTTTTTTCATATTTTTATTTTTTCATAAAATAACATAAAAATTTGCATTACATTTTTTAATAATATAAAACTTCTTAACATCATTTGTATTTTTGAGAGTGTAATTAAAATAATGAAAAAGGAAATACTAATAACAAAGGAGATGTTATTAGT
>CAOJXM010000187.1 GCA_948465625.1 uncultured Clostridium sp.
TATCTTGAACAATATTCATAAGACGTTTTATCTGGATTTGCAGATTGGCTTTTACTTACCAGTTCATCATAGGCAGGACTTGTCACTATATTCATTAAATCCTCATTTCGCTCAAGCCCATATCCATGATTATGTTTTGGAACTTCTTTTACAAAGTTACATTCTGTACAAGTAAAAAAATCTGTTGTATCACCTTCTGAAAACTCATATTTATGAGGTGCTGTCTCTCTGGCTTCTACACAAATGCAATAACGGATATGGTTCTGGTCATCGTCTTCTTCCCAATCTCCATATTTATGCACAGTATGATAAGCCCGTTGGCACCAATCACCACACATTGCACAGTCATAATACTCATAAATCTGTGCGTATACTTTTATAACTTTGAGTTCTCCAGTCGGTACACAGGTACCTTCTTTCTCCTTATGGTCCTGACATACCTTACAATCTTGTACTTCTATATGGGTATCATTGATTCCCGTTTGCTGGTAAGTGACCTCATAGTCACAAGCTTCTTCCTTATTTAAGGTAAGAACTACATTACACCTTGTGCAAGTATAAGAAGCTTCCAGTTTATGGGTACCATTTCCATTAGAAGCGGTGCAAGTATAGACCAAATCTACTGGCTCTGGCTCATGTTCATGAACACGAGTCTGTTCGTAATTACAGATATTACAATGCATTACATCTGTATCATTTCCAACGAACTGCCACTGGCCATACTCACAATTCTTTTGCTCTGTGTCAGTATAAGAACTCTGGCAATTGTTGCACACATACGTAATTTCAATTGTATGTGTCCCATCTTGATTGTTTGTAATATTTTCTTCCTTTTTCTCATACGGATGCTCTTCTGTTGAAGAGGTACGATGATTAGAATTACAAACCTTGCAAGAATATGTCGAAATTACAACATGTGTACCATCCTGATTGTCTTGGCAGATATCTTCCACCAAGTCAAATTCATGAGGCTGTGTTTCTTTGATACCACAATGCGAACATTCTCTTTCATGCTCTACATCATTTTTAGAAACCCAAGCTTTCCAGATGTGCTGCTCTGGTTCTGGCTCTGGATCTGGTTCAGGTTTCGGTTCTGGTTCTGGCTCTGGTTCTGGATTTTCGTCTGTTCCTGGTTTATCACCAGGTCCAGGATTGGTATCTGAACCAGAATTACCACCAGAACTGCTTCCCTCACTACTATCACTTGTTTCTTTGGTAACAATTGTCATAACCGCTGTTCTGTCCAAAATCACGTTATGCTCATTGTCACCTTTAAAGTGTGCTGTTACCAGATAGGTTCCTGGTGCAATCTTTTTGTTACCAGTATAAAAAACACTTACCCCTTCTGGTACTCCAATCGCAACTAGACTATACTCCTGCCCATTACTTGTGAAAGTAGCATTTTCAAATCGAATTGTACTTTCATCATAGTCAAGCTTATTGGGGTCTTTTTCCCCTACAATGGTAAGAGTGGCTGTCATAGGTGCAATTGCATTGTAGTTCTCTGCATCCTCACCAGAATACTTAAAATAAGTAGTGATGGGATGCGAGCCGAGTTCAGACACTCCATTGCCTTCTTCCCGCTCTACCTCTACATCTGTTGGTAAATTGGTAGCATGCAAATAGTGGATTTCTCCATCCAATTTAACATTGCTATCAAAAAACTCTACCTGCGACATATCGATATCCACTTTATTTATCTTAAGTAGGACTTTCGTATCTGCAACAGGTTTATGCTCAGCATCGCCAACGAACTGTACTATTACTTCATATTCGCCAGCATTACGCTGTGCATCTCCTATGCACCTGGCTCCCAATCCTTCAGGAAGCCCTTCCACCATGAGCCGAAAGTTCTTTCCATTGAAAGGAACTCCTGCTTCGGTGTAATCATAGTACTCCTCTCCATCAAAAAGCCGATATCGAATTGTGGATAAATCGTAATCCTGAAGTTCCTGCTGTTCCTGTACGGTATCTTCCTCATCGGCATATGCCATTTTGGGACTTATACTTAACCCCAAAATTAATGAGAAAACGGCTAAAAACCACACCGCACTCCATCTGTTACTTCTTTGTTTGCTCTTGCTCATTGATGTTCCTCCATTTTGAAAAAATTGTCAACGTGCTACATTAAAACATTTTATTTTGTGCAACTAAAATATTAAGTTGCATACAAAATAGTAGAGATGTAATTTATGCATCTACATTATATAATTATATAACATTTATTTTAAAAAATCAATTCCTTTAATAAAATTTGTTAACATAACTTTATAAAATAAAACAAAAAAGACACTTGAAAACTCAAGTGCCATATTATTCTTATGATAATATCAATGCTTTCTTTGGGCAAAAATTCGAACATTTACCACATCTAATGCATTTCTCATAATTTATGGTAGGTGCCTCAAATGCTTTTTGTGTTAAAGCTCCTACTGGGCAAATTCCTACAGCAGGACATTTATGATTTTGAGGACAATTTTCTATTATAATATTTAATTTCTTTTCCATTTTTTCTCCTTTACATATTCTATTCAAACCTAATCTCTTTTAATATATGTTCTTGTTATCACATTATTCTCATCATAATCCAAACAATAGTAATCACAATGAAGCCACACACTTTTAATAACATAGTAAATTCGATTTGGCTGTTCTAAAGCTTCTCCTAAGATTTCAATTACCTC
>CAOJXM010000188.1 GCA_948465625.1 uncultured Clostridium sp.
ATAAACAACACTTTCATCTTCTTTATTAAACTTTTTTACCATACTATTAATGGTATTAATCGTAGACAAAAAATCCTTATTAGACGAATAAATATTGATATTTTTATCTGTTTTTATCAAAATATCAAAATTATTCTGAAATGCAATTTTTTCTAACTCTCTTTCCAAATTCAAATTACTATCTGGATTATTATAGTAATTATTAATTGCGATATAAGTATTAATTAAATTCTTTTGCTTTGAATACAAATAAAATGTTTCCAACACAAAATTATTAATCACAATCAACATCATAATAATAATGGCTACTACAATTACCAAAGTTAAAAATAATTTCACTCGAATTGACTTCAATTTCTCTTTTATCTGTTTCATTTGCCCCATATTTTTTATTTCACCTCAAACTTATAGCCTACGCCTCTCATTGTTTCGATATATTTACCTTTCTTTCCTAGCTTATGACGAATTTTCTTAATATGACTATCAATCGTTCTAGAATCGCCATAATAATCATAATTCCAAACATTATTCAATATCTTATCCCTTGATAAAGCAATCCCCTCATTATCTAGCAAATACTTCAAAAGTTCATACTCTCTTAAGCTCATCTCTACCAATTTACCATCTACTTTTACGGTACGCCCATCTGAATCAATCGTAATACCACCATAATCTTTTACATCATTACCAATTACCTCTGTTCTTTTTAAAATTGCCTCTACCCTAGCTACCAAAATCTTTGGGCTAAAAGGTTTTGTGATATACTCGTCCACACCTAATTCAAATCCAAACAACTCATCCTGCTCTTCTCCTCTTGCAGTAAGCATCATAATTGGTACCTTTGAAAACTGCCTAATTTGTCTTAACACAGACCAACCATCTAATTTAGGCATCATCACATCTAGCAAAATCAAGCTAATCTCTTTTTGCTTCTCCTCATATACCTTAATAGCTTCCTCTCCATCTGCTGCCTCTAACACCTTATAATCCTTTTGACTCAAAAAATCCTTAATCAACTTTCTCATTCTTGCTTCATCATCTACTACTAATACTGTAATATCACTCATACTTCTCCTCCTTGTCCCCATTAGGGACGGTTCTTTTTGGTCCAATTTGGACCAAATGGGACGCTTCTTCTTTCCCTCTATTTTTTTACATTATACATTATATCGACTTAATGTGTCTATTCTGTGAAAAAAGAATGTAGATAAGATTTACTTCTTACTTACATTCTTTTGCTTTATCCAAATATTCCTCTCTTTTTTACAGGTGGTTGTTCGTTCATCGTTTTTGCTAACTGCATGAATAATTCTCTTTGCTCTTTGGTAAGCCTTTTTGGGGTTTGCACCTCAACAGTAAAAATCATATCTCCTTCATAATTTCGATTAACCGCCTTAAAGCCTTTTCCTTTAATTCTAAACCTTGTTCCTGTTTGTGTTCCTTCTGGAATTTTGAATTTGGTAGTGGTTCCATCTACCATTGGTATACTTAACTCTGCTCCTAAAGTTGCTTGTGTAAAAGTAATTGGAATATCACATAATACATTATAATCTTGCCTTTTGTAGATACTATGCCTTTTTACATGCATGGTTACATATAAATCGCCTTTTGGTCCACCTTTACTACCTGGTGCCCCTTCTCCTCTTAGTACTACAGTTTGATTATCATCAATTCCTGCTGGTATGTTTACTTGAATTTTAACTTGTTTTCTTACACGACCTTTTCCTCTACACGTTTCGCAAGGCTCTTTTATAACCTTTCCCTCTCCAGCACAGTTGCTACAGGTTCTTGTGGTTTGCACTTGCCCTAATATCGTAGTTTGTATTTGTTTTACTTGACCGCTTCCACCACAAACATGACAAGTTTCCACCTTGCTACCTGGCTTTGCTCCACTTCCATTACAGGTATGACAAGTATCTTCACGATTTATGGTAATTTCCTTTTGTACTCCTAAAAAAGCTTCCTCAAAAGTGATTTCTAAATCATATCTTAAATCTGCTCCCTTGGTTGGACCGTTGCTTCTACTACTTCTTGAGCCACCTCCAAAGCCTCCGCCAAAGAACGAAGAAAAGATATCTCCTAAGTCACCCATATCAAATCCATCAAAACCAGAGGTAGAATACGAATAATAGCCACCTTGCCCACCAAATGGTCCACCTGCACCACCGCCAAAGCCTTGTGGTCCATTGTGCCCAAATTGGTCATACATTCTTCTTTTTTGTGGGTCTGACAAATTCTCATAGGCTTCATTTACTTCTTTAAACTTAGCCTCTGCCTCTTTTCGATTGTCTGGGTTGGCATCTGGATGATACTTTTTAGCTAATTTTCGATATGCCTTTTTTAATTCTTCCTCACTTGCATTTTTCTCTACTCCGAAGCACCTCATAATAATCTCTTTTTTGCTCTGCCACTTTCTCTTCCTCCATTATATAGATATTAGATTTTAGAAGTTGAAGGCTTAAGTTCTCCAACTTCTAACTGTATCATCTATTTATTATCTCCCTCTTCTTCTACTTTGTAATCTGCATCATAAACATTTCCATTATCTGCACCTGCATCTGTTCCTTCTGTTGTTTGTGCTCCCTCTGCTCCTGCATTTGGATTTGCTGCTTTATACAATTTTTCTGATAGTGCATAAAAGCTTTGTGTTAATTTTTCGGTTGCTTCTTTAATAGTATCTAC
>CAOJXM010000189.1 GCA_948465625.1 uncultured Clostridium sp.
AATATTTTACCAGCTCTGTTTTGTTGTTTTACCATTTCCTTGGTACTATTTTCAAAGCAAAACTTGACTGCAACCAAAACAGGACTTTTGTTATGGGCTAATTCTGTTATCCCTTCCTTGCTTCCCTTTTTTATTGCTACTGAATTGCTCAGCCATACCAATATTGTAACAAAACTTGGTAAGTTATTAAACAAATTTATGAAACCTATTTTTAACGTACCAGGAGCTGGTGCTTATGCTTTTGTTATGGGTATTATTAGTGGTTATCCTGTTGGTGCTAAAATTGTTACTAAGTTTAGACAAGATGGCACTTGTAGTAAAGCAGAATGTGAACGACTACTTGCTTTTACTAATAATTCTGGCCCCTTGTTTATTATTGGTACTGTTGGTATTACTATGTTTGGTGATACCACTACTGGCATTTTGCTATTTGTTACTCACTTACTGGCTTGTATTTTAGTTGGAATTTTATTCCGCTTTTGGAAGTGGAAAGATAAAGAAGTCATAAAATCCAATCAATCCCTTGTCCCTACTTCTAATTGCTATGTTCGTTTTTCTAACTTAGGAGAAATTTTAGCAACTAGCATTACCAATGCGATTCATACTGTTGTTATGATTGGTGGATTTGTAATTTTATTTTCTGTTATTCTTTCTATTTTAAATAGTTCTGGAATTTTAAACATGGTAACTAATTTATTTTCTCCCCTATTGGAGATATTTTCAATTGATCCTACTTTTTGTAAACCATTTCTATCTGGTATTCTAGAACTTACCAATGGTGTTAGTCAATTAGCAACCATAGCTGTAAAAAATATTTCAACCAATATTATTTTAACCTCTTTCCTACTTGGTTTTGGTGGATTTTCTATTTTACTGCAAGTATTAAGCATTATCTCCAAAACGGACCTTTCGATAAAGCCTTACTTACTAGGAAAATTTTTACATGGATTGCTTGCTTGCCTACTTACTTATGCTGTTTTACATGTATTTCCTTTCCTTAGCTTAGATTTAATGAATATATTTTAGATTAAAGCATACCTATTTAAAAAGGAGTGATATGATGGATAGAAATATGGATTTTAATGGATTTTCTCCATTTGATAATATGAACTTTGACCCAAATCAAAACCCTAATCTAAATGACCCTATGTTTAATCCTATTATACAATATGAGCAAGCCTACATGTATTACCGTTATTTAACCCAACAATTAGATTACAAAATAAAGTGTAAAGAATATGAAAAACTTTGTAATGTTAAAGAGGTAAGAGAAAGAAAAATAGAATAGCAATTGTGTACTGAACCCAAATTATTAGACAAAAAAGTTTAATAAGGAGGGTTCACTTCATTGCTATTCTATTTTTTCTATATTACCTCTAATATTGTCTTTGGTTTTTCCACTTTATTTTCAGAAATCAAATAAGTAGCTAACACCTTTTGCCTTGCTAGTTCTCCTAATTCTTCTTGATTGGCATGAACATAAGCTAATATTTCATTTTCTTTTACCTCATCTGCCACTTTTTTTACTAGCATTACCCCTACCGTATCATCTATCTTATCTTCTTTTTTTATCCTTCCTGCTCCTAACATTCCAGAAATTTCTCCAATCACTCTTGCATTTATTTCTGCTACATAACCTGCTTTAGTAGCATATACTGGTATCCTATATTTCGCCTTCTCAAACTTACTTGTATCTTCTAGGTAAGAAACATCTCCACCTTGGTTTTGTACTAACTCTACAAACTTTTGGTAGGCTTGTTTTGTAGCAATTACCTCTAACATTTTCCTTTTATTCTCTTCTATGTCATCGCCTTTTCCTGCTAACTTTATCATATAGGCACCTAATTCTAGTACCACCTCTTTTACATCTTCTGGCATATTTCCTTTTAATCCTTCTACTGCCTCTATTACTTCTAGATTATTGCCAACTGCATATCCTAATGGTTCACTCATATTCGTAATCACACAAATCGTCTCTTTATCTGCTAATTCTCCAATCTTTTTCATCGCAACTGACAACTTTCTTGCCTCTTCTATTTGTTTCATAAATGCCCCTTCTCCACAGGTAACATCTAGTACAATTTTATTGGCACCTGCTGCTATCTTTTTGCTCATAATACTAGAAGCAATCAATGGAATACTTTCTGTACACGCAATCGTATCTCTTAATGCATAAATTTTTTTGTCAGCTGGTGCTAAATTTAAAGTTTGTCCAATTAAACTAATTCCCTTTTCTTTTACATTTTTTATAAATACTTCCATTGCAACATTCGTATTATATCCAGGTATGGATTCTAATTTATCAATGGTTCCTCCTGTAAAACCCAATCCTCTTCCAGACATTTTTGCAACTGGTATTCCTAAACTTGCTACAATTGGCAATAAAATTAAACTTACCTTATCTCCTACTCCACCAGTACTATGCTTATCTACAACATTGGTGGTCAAACTAGATAAATCTAGTTTTTCTCCTGAATTTGCCATCGCAAGTGCTAACTCTTTTGTTTCTTCCTCATCCATTCCATTGATATAGATTGCCATAACCAATGCTGCTGCTTGATAATCTGTAATATTATTATTGGTATATTCTTGAATAAAATATTGAATCTCCTCTTTTGTTAATCTTTTCTTATCTCTTTTTTTCGCTATTATTTCT
>CAOJXM010000190.1 GCA_948465625.1 uncultured Clostridium sp.
AAATAGTAAATTTAAAAGGATTAATCAGTTTTAATGAAAACTTATTTTTCCTTTATTCCGTTGTACATAAAAAAGCAAATACATTAAGAAAAAGGAGAGATTTAAGTTCATGTTAGAAAAAGAAGTAAACGAAAGTCAAAAAGAAAGAAAAGTAGAAAGTGTAAAAAGAAGAAGGAATTATAATACAAGAAGTAAAATTGCAAAAACAACGAAAGAAAAGCAAGAAGTAGAGAAGAAAGTAGTAGAAAAACCAAAAAGAACAAGTAGAAGAAACGAAAAAACAAAGTTAGATATGGTAAAAGTAGAAAAGGAAACAAAAAGCTTAGTACAAACACCAGTAAAAGAGAAAAGTTTGGTAACAGCCAATCGAAGAAAACCATATGCTCCAAGAAAACAAGAAGAAAATCATTTTAAATTTAAAAAGTCACCATTAAAAATTATTCCACTAGGTGGATTACTAGAAATAGGAAAAAACATGACAGTGTTTGAATATGAAGATGAGATGATTATTGTAGATTGTGGTTTAGCTTTTCCCGAAGATGATATGCTAGGAATTGATTTAGTGATACCAGATGTAACGTATTTAGAAAGAAATCGAGAAAAAATAAAAGGATTGATTGTTACACATGGTCATGAAGACCATATTGGTTCGATTCCATATTTGTTAAAACAAATTGATGTGCCAATTTATGCAACAAGACTTACCATTGGTTTGATTAGTAATAAGTTGGAAGAACATCATTTGTTAAGAAGTACTAGATTAAATACCGTGTTGCAAGGAGAAACGGTTAAGTTAGGCAAATTTAAAGTAGAGTTTATTCGTAATTGCCATAGTATACCAGATTCGGTAGCATTAGCGATTAATACACCAGTAGGAACAGTTGTGCATACAGGGGATTTTAAAATTGATTATACACCAATTGATGGTCAAAAAATGGATTTTGGAAGGTTAGCAGAGTTAGGAAACCAAGGAGTTTTAGCGTTAATGTCAGATAGTACAAATGCAGAACGAAAAGGTTATACCATGTCAGAAAGTTCAGTAGGAGAAGTATTTGATAAGCTATTTTTGCATTGTACCAAAAGAATTGTAGTGGCAACTTTTGCTTCGAATGTTCATAGAGTGCAACAAATTGTGAATTCAGCTGTGAAATATGGAAGGAAAATTGCAATTTGTGGAAGAAGTATGGTAAATATGATTCAAACAGCAAGAGATTTAGGGTATATTAAGTCTCCAGAAAATCTATTTATTGATATTGATATGATTAAAAATTATACGGATCAACAATTGGTTATTATTACGACAGGAAGCCAAGGAGAACCGATGTCTGCTTTAACAAGAATGGCTTCAGGAGACCATAGAAAAGTAGAAATTACACCAAATGATTTAATTATTATATCAGCAAATCCTATACCAGGAAATGAAAAATTGGTATCAAGGGTTATTGATGATTTAATGAAAATTGGGGCAGAGGTAATTTATAATGCATTAGAAGATATTCATGTATCAGGACATGGTTGCCAAGAAGAACAAAAATTAATTTTATCTTTGATTAAGCCAAAATATTTTATACCAGTGCACGGTGAGTATAGGCAATTGATTGCACATGCAGAAACCGCAAAGAAGATGGGAATTGAACCAGAAAATACCTTTATTATGAGCAATGGTAGAGTGTTGGAAATGAATGAAAAAGAAGCGAAGTTAACAGGAACTGTTCCATCTGGTAGAATTTTAGTAGATGGATTAGGAATTGGAGATGTTGGAAATATTGTACTTCGTGACCGTCAACATTTATCACAAGATGGATTGATTATTGTGGTATTAACGATTGATTCGGCAACAGGAGAGGTAGTAGCAGGACCAGATGTAATTTCAAGAGGATTTGTGTATGTACGTGAGTCAGAGAATTTAATGGAAGATGTAAAACGTGTGATACGCGATGATGTGTATAAATGTGAGCAAAGGCAAATTAAGGAATGGTCTACTATTAAGTCTATGATAAAAGAGAATTTGAGAGATTATATTTATCAAAAAACAAAAAGAAATCCTATGATTTTACCAATTATAATGGAAGTATAGAAAAAACGTTGAAATACCAAGCTTTTTGTGGCTTGGTATTATCCATTTGTGACCCGTTTGTGACCCACTGCTTATTAACGTATAAAAAGAGAAAACCAAACAGAGAGAGCGATATTACTATCGCTTTCTCTGTAACTAGCATCCTTCCCAAGTAGGAAGGGGTAAGGATTACTTTGCCTGCAACTTGAGGGTAGCTTCTTCGTAAGTAAGAGAAGTGCCATCTCCGTTCCGAAGCAAAAACTCGTTTGCAGTGGGATGACCGATGGCTAACGGAGCAACACACATCGGATTGCTTTCAGATGCTGCAACGATGATGCGGACTTTTGTGCCCTCCAAGTCCTCTAAGAACTCCTTTCCAAAGAGCTTGTTTAGTTGCCGAACCTGCCGGTAATCATTAGGATTGAACTGATCATAGCTAATGCCACCCACGCAAAATTCCGCTGTCTGGAACAAGATGTGGGCTTTGGGGGATGTTTCCGTTTTGGTTTTCGCACAGGTAATGGTTGCAGTTGTTGTGAATGTTGTCATGATGATTTCCTCCTAGTTTTTATAA
>CAOJXM010000191.1 GCA_948465625.1 uncultured Clostridium sp.
TTGGTGTTGGTGTTGTTGTAGGGGTTGGTGTTGGTTTTATCGTTGGTGTTGGTGTCGTTGTAGGAGTTGGTGTTGGTACTGGCATTGATACATTTACTTTGCTTTCCATTCTCATAACTTGTGTTCCAACTTTTAACTCCACATAAATGTTAGCCATTCCATTTTTCACTCCTTGTATTTTATGGTTCTCATATTTAACAATTTTGGTATCACTTGAAGTAATTGTAAATGTAAGATTGGTATTAGGTCTAGTTATTATATTGTAATCTACTGCCTCTAATTTATTAAGATTAATCTCTTCTGGAACCAAAATCCCAACAATTCCTTTTCCTAAATCATTTTCAGAAAGTACTTGTAAATTATGAAGAGAAGATGCATAACCTCCAACTGCCTTTGTTGTCTTAGCTTTTGCTTCATCAAAATACACATTTTCTGGCACTTTGTATTGTGTATCTGTAATACATTGTATTCCAATGAAACCTCCCACATTTACCTTTCCATTGGCTATTCCATTCGCATAACTATTTTTAATTGTAGCATTCTGGTTAATTCCAATAAATCCTCCTACATTGCTTTCAGAAGAAACTTCAAGCGAACTTGAACAATTTTCAATGCTTACATCATTATAAACACTTCCTGCAAACCCACCAGTAGAAGCTAAAATATTATAAGTACTCTTTACATTTTTTACACTACCAGATTTTAAATGAACATTTTTTACTGTCGCATTCTCTATACTCGCTGCCAAACCACCAAGATGATTTCCTGTTTCTGGGCTTACCTTAATATTTTCAATGTTTAAGTTTTCAACAACAGCAGTTGCATTGTAATCCCCCACATTGTTAAATACTCCAGTTCCCATAGTTGAAATATTTCTAAACGTTTTGTTATTACCATTAAAATTTCCCTTAAAATCAATTTTAGGATAATCTACTCCAGTAAAATCCAAATCATTCATCAATTGATAATATTTATTCTTTGTTTCCATTTTAACCAAATACAAAAAGGTATCTACATCATAAATTAAGTATGGTTTCTCTTTGGTTCCTTCTCCTTGTAATTTAGGAAAACTAATATTAAAAGTAACTGATTGATCTGTTTGAGCTGTTACTTCAATTACAATTCCTGAATTGCTACCATCTGAATAGTAAATCGTCTCATTATCAAAAGCCTGATTGCCTTTTTCCATCTCTTTTCCTAAAACAGCACGATTCATATTTAAGGTTGCTTGACTTAAATTCCCTTGCCCTGCTCCTAACGCTGTTTCATTTGGTCGAAAAACAAATACATGGTCATTTTCCCCATGTGTTCCACCACTTGTATTGCCGTTATACTTATTCTTATCATTTACACGATAAACAATAATTCCACTACTATCGGCACAATAAGAGTCATAGGTGTTTTGCTTTTCATGATATTCTATTATAAAATATTCTTGACTTCCTTCATATTGTTGTACTTTAATTGCACGCATTTCATTGTCATCTTTAAATTCTGGCTTGGTTAGTGTAATATTATTGGTCGTTTTGCTAATAACTGGTAGTGGCTTATGCCAATTCGTTTCTGCTCTATAATCACTTATATAATAGGTTAATAAATTTTGTGGATTTGAGCCAACGGTACTACCCATGATATCATAAAATCCAACTGGTTGAGCGGTATCATGTCTATATAAATCCATATATCCCAAAGTGTGACCAAATTCGTGAATGATTGTGCCATAAGTTCCTCTATTAAGCGAAAAAACTCCTGCTGATTGTGTATAATCGCTTACATAAATTAGGTTATATGGTACCACTCTCTTTCCTAATATGGTTTCTGTAATTCCTGTATTATCTAATTTGTGTGACCATAATAAATCACCCCATGCAATACTACTTGGTAAATCTGTTTGTCCTTCTACAAAGAAAGAAATCGCATCCACAATCCCATTATTTTCGAAATCAATTTCACTTTCTGTTATTCCCGCTGCTTCTACTTGTTTGGCTATAAACTTGACTGCACCATTGATTAATTGCGTTTCTCTTTGCAAAGATTCTTGTGCATTTTTATACCCGATTGGATTATTATCATTGTATTTTAAGTAATATCCTATTGGGTGTGAATCTGTATAGGACACAATATTTCCATTTACTTTTGGAAATATCTCAGTTGTAATGGATAATTTTCCATAACTCTGCATTTCATAATATTTTTTAAACGATGGTACTTTTATCATACCATTTATAGTATCCATATCAAATCCATCTTCACTATTAAAAATCTTTTGTGCATTAGCAACACACTCTAAATCATCAATATGCTTGAAAGAAGTATTATCACTAAATTTGATAAATACCGCTAAGTACTTTATCTTTTTACTGTTTGCTGTATTTGCTACAATTTGTGTATTGTCTACTTCAAGTGAAAAGCTATATGTTGTAAATACAAATTGAAAGCAAATTAATATGGCTAATAAAAAACTAATGTATTTCTTCATTTATTTTTCCCTTTCTTTGTTTCCAAAATAGAAATATGCAACCACCACTGGTTAATACGAGAACAGTAGCTAATATCGCTATCACAATTTGTC
>CAOJXM010000192.1 GCA_948465625.1 uncultured Clostridium sp.
ATTAATGGTAAGTAGGGCAATATTAGCTTGCCATTCTTCGATTTTTTTATCGGATTCACGCTCAATTGCTTTAATTTCGCTAATAGCAGAGATGATTTGTTCTTGTACAATACTAGATTTGTCTTCAAATTCTTTTTTTACAGCTTCATCCAATTTTTCAAATTCTTCTTCTTCAATGGCTTTTCCATCAATGACTGGCATCATATAAATTCCATTTTGAGCGGTTTTTACTTGAAAGCCATATTTGATTGATTCTTTATTTAATTGTTCTAATAAAACACTTCTTTTTTGTTCGAATTCTTGTCTAATTAATGTTTTTTCTTTTTCGAAATCTTCATTGCTAAAAGTTTTGTTGATATCAGCACGGACATCTTTAATAAAACGATTCATATCGTCTTGAAATTCGCTACCTTGACCAGCAGGTAAAGAAACTGCAATTGGTTCATTTGGATTTTCGAAGTTATAGATATAACACCAATCACAAGGTACTTTTTTCTTTTTTGAGATTTTGTCTAGATAATTTTTGGTATACATCGTTTTTCCAACACCATCTGGACCTTCTAAGAATAAATTATATCCTTTTACATCAACAGACAAACCAAATTCTAAAGCTTTGATTCCACGGTCTTGTCCAATCCCAGTGGTAATGGCTTCTAATTCAGTGGTGTCTTCAAATTTAAAGATATCTGGATTACAATAATCTTTTAATTGTTTGTAAGTAAGTTCATTTTTTTTCATTCGTGAATCTCTCCTTCATTAAAATAGATTGTCATAATAATAGCATTCTCATTTTGAGAATAATAATTCTTTCTTATGCCAATTTTTTTAAAATTATATTTTTCATAGAGGCAGATTGCCTGTGTGTTTTTTTCATTTACTTCTAAAGTTAATGAATTCGTTTGTTTTTCTTTGGCAAAGGCAATGAGTGTTTCTAACAATTTTGAGCCAATTCCTTGCTTTCTATATTTTTTCTTGGTAACGATGTTGGTAATGTGAAAGTCAAAAGTATCATTCCAAATACCAGCAAATCCAACAATTTCATCTTTTATTTTTACAACAAAGTAGGTGGAATTTTCATTTTCTAATTCATTTAAAAAGATGTTAATGTTCCAAAATTCATCAAATTCTGTTTGTAAAATATCTGCAATTTTTAATAAATCAGATTGTTCCATACGACTAATTTGCATGTGATTTTGCCTCCAACTCAATTTCTGCACTTGATTTTTTAAGGTATAAAGGTTCAATCACAGAATAGTCTTGATTGGGGTTGGTTAAAAATTTAGAAGATGCTACTCTACCAACAGAAATTGCATTTAATGAATGCAAAGAAATATCGTCTAGTATGATTGCCTTTTCTTTCAATTCCGATTTTAACACATCTTGATAAACTATGCTACCATTTCCGACAAAAAAAATAAAATTATTATACTTTTTTAGATTTTTTGCAAGGTTGTATATGTTTTCAAAAGAATCATTTTGTAGTTTGATATAAGTATTTTGTTTGTGCTCAGAAAGACTGACATAGACATTATCATGTTTAGCATCAATTAAAGAACAGATATAACCTTCTTTTGTAATGTTATTGGCAAGAGCCTCTAGGGAACTAATGCCAAGGATTGGTTTGGAAAAGGTATCACGAAAGGCTTGTATGGTAGCAATTCCGATACGAATCCCAGTAAAAGAACCAGGTCCTTTATCACAGGCAAATAAATCGATTTCGTTTAGGTTTAAATTAGTTTCTGTCATTATTTGTGAGATTAAGGGCATTAGTTTTTGGGAATGGGTATTTTCATCACAAATGGATAATTCTTTGATTATAGTGGTATCTTCTAATATTGCAACCGAGCAGGTATTAGAAGCAGTTTCAATACTTAAAATTTTCATTTTCTATATCCTTTCTAGTAAATTGGTAAGGTTTTGATTTACTTTACCAAATGGGGTAAAGGTTAAGGTGCGAAGGGTCTGGCTTTCTAAAGTTCTTTCGAATTTTATTTGAAGGTAATCATTGGGTAAAGCTTCTTGAATGATTTCTCCCCATTCAATTATGCAAATTCCATTTTCAAAATATTCGTCTCCACCAATAGCATAAAATTCTTCAATGGATTGTAAACGATATACATCAAAATGATAGAGAGGGCAAAGGGGGGTAGGGTATTCGTTTACGATAGTGAAGGTAGGGCTAGAAATTTCATTTGCTAGTCCAAAATATTCTAAAATACCTTGTGTAAATTTTGTTTTGCCAGAGCCTAAGTCTCCAGTTAATACAATAATGTCTTTTTTGGTTAATTGACTGGCTATTTTTTTGGCTAAATTTATTGTTTCAAATTCATTCTTCGAGATGTAGGTATTCATAGTATCATTCCTTTTTTATTAAGATATTACTATTTTACCGCAAGATTATGGTTTTGTAAATTATTTTAAAAAATTTTATAAAAAGTATTGACAAAAGAAGAAATAACATTTATAATCTATAATTGTTAAAGGAACTAACAGTGCTACGCAGGTGTAGTTCAATGGTAGAATTCCAGCCTTCCAAGCTGGCTATGCGGG
>CAOJXM010000193.1 GCA_948465625.1 uncultured Clostridium sp.
ACTTAGCAAATGAAAATTTAAAACTAGCAAATGAAGATGAGTTAAATAAAATTTCTAAAATATCAAAAAGAATTGAAAAACTAAGAAATAAAATTAATGAATTATTTATCCAAACACAAAATTATATTTTAACTTCTTACTTTGACAGTGCTTTTGAATTAGTCCAAACAGAAGAACAAGTAGAAGCTTATCGAAAAAAATTATACAACTACAAAAATTACATTGGTACAACTCAAAATTATACTTTTTTTAATGATTACTATATTAATAAAATGGTTGCTTTAGAAAGCAAAACCAACTCTTCTACCGCCCTTGTCCCTACTCGTAATGGTTTGTTTTCTACCCTATTTAAAAAAATACGTACTTTATTTCGAGTTAACAGTGAGCAAACAAATACAGAAAACATAAGAAACAGTTCCAAATAGAACTGTTTTTTATAATAAGAAGTCAAAAGAATTTACTTTACTTTGTATTAATAATACAATAATACTCAAATAAGAAAAAGAGGTATTTAAGATGAATTATATGGATGAAATAACAAAAAAGAAAGTAGATTATTGTTTAAATTGTGTAACCAAACCCTGCCAAGTAGGATGTACTTTAGAAAATTATATTCCTTCTTTTATACAAGCTGTAAAAAAGGAAGATTATGAAAAAGCCTATGAAATTTTGTGCGAAACTACTGTATTACAACCAGTTTGTGGTAGAATTTGCCCACATAAAAGTCAATGTGAAGGAAGATGTACCAGAGCCCATAAAATGGATGCTGTTAGTATTGGAGATTTGGAAGCTTTTGTTGGCGATATCGCTATTAAAGAAGGCTATCCAATAAAAAAATTCACTAAACAAAAAATAGATAAAAAAGTAGCAGTTGTAGGTGGCGGGCCTGCTGGCTTATCGGTTGCTGCTGCTTTAGCAAGACATGGCTATGCTGTTACCATCTTTGAAAAATATGATAAACTTGGTGGAATTTTAAGACATGGCATTCCACGTTTCCGTCTACCAGAAGAAGTATTAGATGCCACTATTTCCAAAATATTAGATTTAGGGATAAAGGTAAACTATAATTCAGAACTAGGAAAAAACTTTACACTAGTCGATTTACAAAAGCAATTTGATGCTATTTACCTTTCTTTTGGTGCGAATGTCTCTTCTAAAATGGGAATTGAAGGAGAAGATTTAATTGGCGTGTATGGTGGAAATGAACTATTAGAATATGGAAATCATCCTGACTATGTTGGTAAAAAAGTAGCCGTTAGTGGCGGTGGAAATGTAGCAATGGATACTGCTAGAACCATAAAAATGTTAGGTGCCAATGAAGTTATGGTTATTTATAGACGTGCTGAAGAACAAATGCCTGCTGAACGAAAAGAAATTGAAGATGCAAAAGAAGAAGGCATCCAATTCTTGTTCCAAAATAATATTCTTAAAGTTATGGGAAATGCCAATCATGAAGTAAAACAAATAGAATGTATTAAAACAGAATTAGTGCAAAAAGAAGGAGAAGCAAGATTGGTTCCTGTTAATATAGAAGGAAGTAACTATATGATAGACGTTGACTACGTTGTTATGGCAGTTGGTTCAAAAGTAGACTCTTCTGTTACAGATACCTTAGGGCTTACCTTAACAAAAAGAGGACATATCCAAATTAATGAAGATTATATGACATCTATGGACGGCGTATTTGCAGGTGGTGATTTAGGAGGTATTAAAGGTACCGTTGCTTGGGCCAGTCGCTCTGGAAGAAAAGCCTCTGATGCCATTATGGATTATTTAAAATAGAAGTGTAACCAAACGGCTACACTTCTATTTGCATTTCTTCTGCTCTTTTTAATACTTGTTTCAAATCTCTCCAAAAATCAATCTTCTTATCTTCATCTCTTAATAAAGCGGCTGGATGCCAAGTAGGAAAATAGAAAATTCCTTTTCTCTCAAACCATGTTCCCCTTGATGCGGTAATACCATGTTCTTTCCCTAATATATTTTTTAATGCTACACTCCCCAATAATACCACAATCTTTGGTTGCACTAGAACAACTTGATTTCTTAAATAATCCAAACAAGCCATTGCCTCATCTTCTTGTGGATTTCGATTAGACGGAGGCCTACATTTTACAATATTAGCAATGTACACCTTTTCTCTGTTCATTCCTACTCCTTCAAATGCCATGTTCATTAGTTTTCCAGCTCTACCCACAAAAGGTATTCCTTCCCTATCCTCGTCTGCTCCTGGACCTTCTCCTATAAACATAATGTCTGCTTGTTTGTTCCCTGTTCCAAATACAATATTGGTTCGATTCGTACATAATTTACACTTTTTACAATTTACAATACTTGCTTCTAACTCTTCCCAATTCTCATACATCTCTTTCTACTTCCCTTTCCTTCTATCTTAGTCCAATAATTGCTGTGTTCCTTCCTGCTTCTTCCCCACTCATTCGATAAGAATGCATTTTATCATAGTGGCAAGCTGTACATAGTTTACTATCTACAATATTTTCATCTTGCAAACCTACCTCTTGT
>CAOJXM010000194.1 GCA_948465625.1 uncultured Clostridium sp.
CAGTTGCCATCTTTTCATGTAACTGAGTTTCGAAATTAGCAAAGAATGGTAGCCTATAAATAAGAGCTATGATATCTTGTAACTTTCGATATAATAAATATGCCTTTTCTTGCTTGGTTTGTGCTTTTTGGATTAATAACTTCATTAACAAATTCTCATTTACGGTAGAAGCTACTTCTGCAACAAATATCTTGTAGGAATAATTAATATACTCCTGATTTTTAGCAGAATAATAGGAATGTACACTATGACCAAGTTCATGAATTAGAGTAAAAATAGATTCTAAATCATTGGTAAAACTCATTAAGATATAGGGATTGGTATCATAACTTCCAGAAGAATAGGCTCCATGCCTTTTTCCCACATGTGGCATATAGTCAACCCATCTTTCCTCTCTTGCTTTTTCTAAAATCTTCCTATAATCTCCTCCTAAATTTTGGGTTGCTTCTAAAATAAGTTCAAATGCTTGGTCTAATGAATATTCTGCATTGGTAGGTTCTGCTAAGGGAAGATTGATATCATAAATTTGCAAGGTTTCCTTTTTTACGATTTGTTTCATCAAATCTACATATTCTAATAAATAACTATGATAGGTTTCATTTGCCATTTGTACCACTTTGTAAAACAATTCTTTTGGTACATCGTCTCCAAATACACTTGCTTCTAATGGTGTATCAAATTTTCTAGCTTCTGCTAAAAATACATCTTTTTTCAAATTTCCCACTAATGTATTCGCAAATACATTGGAATATTTCTTATATTCACTATAAATATTTTCATATGCTTGTTTTCTTACATTTTCGTCTTTGTTTTTTAAAAACTCTTTCATCGTTTCTTCATTTAAAAAATGTTCTTGATTGTCTATGATGACTGGCTTAAACTCTGGTCGTAAGCTAGTATAGGTTTGATAAGAACTCTCTAAGATATCATCTACTTTTGCTAATAATTCTTCTTCTTTATCACTTAAGATATGTGGTTTTTTTCGTAAAATATTTTGAACAAATACCCTATACACTTTGGCCTTGTCTTGGTTTATCATTTCTTTTATCTTTTCTTCATTTTTTATTATCTCTTGGTTGACAAATACGGCTTCTTTATTAAATGTTGCAAATTGGGTATTTACTTGTGCTAGTTGCTCTTGTACTTCTTGATTGTTTGGCTCTACATCAATAGATAAATGGGCATATTGATATAATTTTTCTATTTTCCTTTCTATCTTTTCAAGTAAGTTCATAAATTCTACAAAAATATTGACATTTTCTAAAAAACAATCTTGGTATTTTCTAATATTGGGTATTAACTTCTTGATTTCTTCTAACTCTTTATAAAAATCTTCTTTGGTTTGATAGACAACGGATAAATCCCATTTGTATTTTTCTTCTATTTCTTCTCTTTTCATTTATAACCTCCTTTTATTGGAAAGAGGGTGTCCTAAATGAAAGGACCCCTCTTTTTTCTAATGTTTTCCTATTTCTTTATTCATGACTCTAAATTTTATATAAAAAATTGCTACAATTATGATTAGTATTCCTACTCCTATCATAATAAACGTACTGGCCTCTCCTGCTTGTGGCAAAGGTTTGGTTGCTGTATTTTCATTGTTAGGACTTGACGTTGGTGTTATACTTGGAGTTGGTGTATTAACTGGTTCTGTTGGTTCTGGACTCTGTGTAGGTTCTGGTATTTGACTTGGGCTTGGTGATGGACTTTGTGTTGGGCTTGGTGTTTGACTTGGGTTTGGTGTTGGCGTTGGAGTTTGTGTTGGTGTTGGTTCTGTTTGTTTAATATTAACGGTAAGATTGTCTAGTTTTACCAAATCAACACTATCTGATATAGTAATATCGTTTAAATGTACTTGTGCTGCTGTGCTTCCCTCTTTTAATTTGAATGTCATTTTTAAAATGGTTTCATCACTTTTTGCAAACCCACTTTTTTCTGTAACTAATTTTCCTGTTGATTCATTGTAACTTCCTCCAGCAACTGGTGTTGCCCATCCATTTTGTCCTTCCATTTTTACTAATGTTAAGTGTTCTTTATCATATTGTAAAAATCCTCCTAAAGATACTACTCCTTTATCTGATTTAATTTCAGATAACCTAACATTAATCACAATTTCTCGATTTTCATTTGCCTTTTCTGGTTGCATACTTACTTTTACACCAAGTGCGGCATAAACACTTACTGCATTCATCATAATTAAACTTATGATGAATAACACAAAACTTAATTTTACTAAATTTTTCATCATAATCTTCTCCTTTTGTTTTTATTTTATCTCAATCGATTTTTATTATACCATTCCTTTTTTTATTAATCAACTTTTTTGCAAATTTTTTATAAACAATTTTCTTTTTCTATAATGGTTTGTACAATTGCTAAGGTTTTTTCTAAATCATTATTTTTTATGACATAGTCATAATTTTTTATTTTTGATTCTTCATAATCAAATCGATTTAAACGTAGCTGAATTTCTTCTTGACTTGGCTGATCAATTCTGTTTTTTAATCTTTCTTCTAATTCT
>CAOJXM010000195.1 GCA_948465625.1 uncultured Clostridium sp.
AACCTATATGAAATATGAGCAGGAAACCTTAATAGAAATTACAAAAATGAGAGAAAAATACAATCAAACGAAAAATCTAAAAGATGCAGAAGTACTAAACAATCAATGTAATAAAATAATAGCAGTGGCAGAAAATTATCCAGAATTAAAGGCGAGTGAGTAATTTTTGAATTTGCAAAGAAGCCTAAGCAAGATGGAAAGTCAGTTACAAGCAGCAAGAAGAATCTATAATACAGAAGTAAATACCTATAATAATAAAGTGCAAATGTTTCCAAGCAATATAATAGCGAATTTGTTTCACTTCCAAGAAGAAGAATTTTTCCAAATAGAAGAACAAGCAAAGAATAATGTAGAAATAAAAGGAGAACTATAACCAATGAAAAATTTTAATGATATTTATGAACAAATCTATAAGCAATGTGCAACACCAATGGAGCAAAAGAGGAAAGAAGTACAAAAAGGATACATAAGTGTATTTGTGATTGCAGCCATTGTAGGACTATGGTGGGGAAGGTATTTTAGAGGTGTACCTGGAGGAAGGTTTTTTGCATTTTGTTTTGTTGTTATTCCAGCAGTGACGCTTTACACTTTATTTTCTAAAAAAATAAGAATTACAATCAATTTTTAAAGACAATGTGATTAAAACTTTTGTAAAAGAATATAGTGAAACATTAGAATATGTACCGAATAAAGGACTTGAACAACATATCTACCAAGAAGGCGAATTTGAAAGATATGATAGATATTACTCAGAAGACTTGATACAAGGAATGTTAGAAGACCAATATAAGGTAACAATGGCAGAAGTACATACACAAGATGTAAGTAGAGATAGTGAAGGAAATACCACTACAACTACCTTGTTTCGTGGATTGGTAGCAGTGATTGATTTTGCTAAATTGGTAAAAGCGAATATAAAGATTAGAAAAAATAAAAGAAAAATTTTGGATAAAAATACGAGAATCGAAATGGATTCTGGAGAATTTGAAGAAAAGTTTGATGTGTATACAACAGATAAGATTATTGCCATGCAAATTTTAACAGCAGATGTTATGCAAATGATATTGGATTTTCAAGCAAAAACAGGATTACGACCAGAATTAACCTTAGCGGGAAATTCGCTTATAATTCGATTTGCAACAGGAGATTTATTTGAGGCAAAAGTATTTGAAGATTCGTTAGATTATAAAACATTAAAGAAGTATTATGATACCATTAATTTTACCCTAGATATTGCAAAGAATTTTGTAAAGAATATAGAACAAACAGAAATATAAGAAATTAGAGTGCTAGAAATAGCACTCTTTCATGTTATTATAAGATAATACAAATCAATCCGCCACTACCTTCATTTACAATACGTTCTAAGGTTTCTTGAAGCTTGCCTTGAGCATCTTCTGGCATTTTACAAAGTTTGGTTTGTAATCCTTCATTTACTAACTCATGTAAACTTTTCCCAAAAATGTTAGATTCCCAGATTTTTTGTGGGTCACTTTCAAATTCAGAAAGTAAGTAATTTACCAACTCTTCTGATTGTTTTTCACTTCCCACAATTGGGGAAACTTCTGTCTCGATATCGGCCCTTATCATGTGAATTGATGGTGCTTTGGCTTTTAGCTTCACACCAAAACGAGAACCTTGTTTTACCATTTCTGGTTCATCTAAGATTAATTCATCAATTGAAGGTGTTACAATACCATATCCTTTTGCTTTTACCTCTTCTAATGCATAAGAAATCTTATCATATTCCTTTTTGGTTTTAGAAAGAGTGGTAATGGTAGAGAATAAATCTCCTTCGTTTGCAATATCAATTCCAGAAATTTCTGTTAAAACCTTATAGAACAAATCCTCTTGTAAATCCATTACAATATTAACATTTCCATTACCAAGTGTAATACAATCTAAAGTACAACGACTAATAATTTCAGAACTTGCTAAACGAGTAATACCAGAATCCACTTGTTTTAAAATTTTAATATTGTCAAAAGCAGTCTTGATTTCACTATACAAACTACTTTTTAACCAATGCTCATCTGATAAAACATCTACCCATTTAGGGAAAGAAATATTAATTTGCTCAATTGGAAATTCATATAAAACTTTGGCAAAAATTTCATTAATATCTTCTACTTCTAACTCAGCACAATTGGTTGGCACAACAGAAGTAGCATATTTATCTTGTAATTTTAAAGCCAATTGTTTGGTATATTCCGAATTTGGGTCTTCCGAATTTAGAAGAATAATAAATGGTTTATTTAATTCTTGTAATTCTTTTACCACTCGTTCTTCTGCTAAAATATAGTCTTCTCTAGGAATATCTGTAATACTTCCATCGGTTGTAACTAAAATTCCAATAGTAGAATGTTCTTGAATTACCTTTTTGGTTCCAATTTCAGCAGCTTGTTCAAATGGAATCTCTTCCTCTGACCAAGGTGTTTTCACCATTCTTGGCATATCATCTTCCAAATATCCAAATGCATTGTTTACTAGATAACCAACAC